>JAGHCE010000114.1 GCA_021160625.1 Planctomycetota bacterium
CCTCTTGCCGCATGTTCGGCAAAAGGGCCGCCACGGCGCCTCATATAATGACGCCGAAGTCCGCCGCGTCCGGCGGGCTCCCGCAGCGGCCCTTTTGCCGAACATGCGGCAAGAGGAGCTTCCGGGCCGGGCCGCAGCGTCCTTCGCAGCCTCAGTGAGCGAGGCGCAAGTGGAAAGCGCGCATCTTCAGAGAAAGAGACTCTGGCGTTTCCTTTTCGCGGTTGGGCTCATGGGGATTGTCGGCGGCCTTTTCGAGACGACCTTCAACAACTACCTCGCCGACATTTTCCGAATCTCGGCCGAGGCGCGCGGGCAGATAGAGTTTCCACGAGAGATGCCGGGATTCCTGGTGACGCTGGTGGCGGGTGCGCTCGCCTCGGTGGTCTTGAACCGCGCCGGCGCGATCGCGATGTTCCTTGTGGCGGCGGGCCTTCTGGGAATGGCGTTTTCCGGCGGCAGCCTCACCGCGGTGATACTTTTCATGATGATATGGTCCACGGGCGCGCATCTGGCCATGCCGGTGACCCAGAGCATAACCCTGAGCCTCGCGGGAAGCGGCAGGCGGGGCGCGCGCCTGGGCCAGATGGGGATGGCGAGCGTCGCGGGCGCTATCGTGGGCGCGGGGATCGTCGCGACGATCATGAGGCAGGGGTGGATTTCCTTCCGGGGAGTGTATGTGCTGGCAGCTGTCTTCGCGGTGGCGGCGGGCATAACGGTGCTGTCGATGGGGAGGGTCGAGAGGCCCGGGCAGGCACGCCGCACGGCGTTTGTTTTCAAGCGCCGCTACCTACTCTACTACATCCTGAGCGCTCTTTTCGGTGCGCGCAAGCAGATTTTCATGACCTTCGGGCCGTGGGTGTTGATCCGCATCTTCGCGCGCCCCGCGTACACCTTCGCCAATCTCTGGCTCATCTATTCGGTTCTCGGACTCTTCGCAAGGCCGCTGGTCGGCCGGCTCATCGACGCCTGGGGCGAACGCAAGACCCTGGTTTCCGAGGGGGCGGTGCTGATGTCGGTTTGCCTGACGTATGCGGTCGCCGGGCGGTACGGAGAGTCGAACGCGGCCCTCTACGCGGTGATGGCGGCGTACGTTCTGGACCAGCTGGCCTTTGCGATGTCGATGGCGCGCACGACGTATCTATCGAAGATAGTCGAACGGCCGGAGGACCTGCCCGGGGGGCTCGCCGCCGGGGTCAGCATCGACCACGCGGTTTCGATGACGGTGCCGCTTCTCGGGGGGCTCGTTTGGATGAGGTACGGCTTCGAATACGTCTTCTGGGGCGCGGCGGCCATCGCCGTGGCTTCGAGTACGGTGAGCTTTCTCATCAGGGTGCCCAAGGGCGACCCCGAAGACGCGGCCGAGGCTGGGGATCTCAGCTGAGGACACTTTCGAGAAAGACGTCCGCGACACGCTGGAAATCCTCCGCGCACCACCACATCGCCGGATGGTCGCCCCCGTCAAAGATTTGAAGCCGTCAGTCGGCTATTTCCGCGGCCGTCCGGCGCGCCTGGGCTTCGATGCGCGGCACAAGGTTGTCCGAAACGCTTGCGGTAATAAGCACCGGGCATTTGACGCGCCCGAGGCGGTCTTCGAAAAATTCGATCCCTGTATCATGCCATGAACGGATCATCGCCGAGTCGGCCTCGACGACATTATGCCAGTCGTCACCGTGCGCCTTCTGCCAGAAGGCCATCTGGCCGACGGTGCAACGACTGCGGTCGGCCAGAACCGCGTCGATCTCCGCCGGTGTCCAGCCGCGCCCGAAGCTGTCCGCGACGACCGCGCGAACTAGTTGTGGATGTTCGATGGCGGCCAATATCGCCGCGATCGCGCCGCCGCTTGTCCCGACGAGAACCGCCCGCCCCTCGTCGGTCTTCCCGACAAGCGCCGCCGCGAGGTGGGCGCTTTCGAGCCACCAATGCTTCGGCCACGTCGCGACGCGCCGAGAGCGCCCGCAGCCGATCAGGTCCGGCGCGACGACGTGGAACGCTTGAGCGAAGTGAGCGATTTCGTCCTCGTGCATCGCCGAGGACGCCGTATTCCCGTGCAGGATCACAAGGGGCGCGCCGGCGCCGGCCTCGCGATAGAAAATCTTGTGCCCCTTGTACTCAAATTCCGGCAATCCCATCCCCCCGACCGCGGCAGGATAATGATAATGTCGTACAGATTACCGCGTTTAACCAGCGTGTCTCGGCTTGCCGTAAGTTGTTGACCCTGCACTGACTCTTGCGCTATTCGTGCAGGACTTGTCCGGGTCCTGTTTGAAATCAGAATGGTGAGGGCGGTGGGATTCGAACCCACGACCTACGGCTTAAAAGGCCGTTGCTCTGCCAACTGAGCTACACCCCCATAACGACAGCGATTATACCCGAGCGCCGGTTGGTGTCAATCGAACGCGCAGGAGGGCTTCGCCCCCTCTTTGCTATGGGGGCCACGGACGTTGTCCGTGGCAGTCAACCGACCTTTCGAGGGCGCGGCAAGCGGCGCCTCAGTGTAGGTAACCGATGCTTCTCATCTTGTGCATAAGGGCTTCATCCGGTACCGGAACGTCAAAGACGACGACAGGGGGGTGTTTTTTCTCCCAGGCGTCAAGAGCCTTGATGATCTTTCGCGTGGCGGCGTTGTTACGAGAAAGGTTTTTGAGCTCACCGGGGTCGTCGGCCAGGTTGTAGAGTTCAACAGTACCCTTGGTTGAACGAATTAGCTTCATATCGGCGCTGTACAGTGCGACAAGTCTCCTGTTGAAACGGTCGCCATAAACCTCGACGCGGCCCAGGGGTGGGTAGAGCTCGCTTACTATGGGGTGGGTAATCTCATCGAGCGGCTGACCCTCCATTTCGCCTGTGGATAGTATGTGGAGGTCGCGCAAGATAGTCGGCATAATATCGTGGGTCTGCACGAGAGAGTCGACGACGGCGCCTTGGGACTGGTCTGGATGTTTTACGGTCAGAAACATCGCGGCCTCATCCTCGTAGAGACAGGCGCAGTGTTCGAGGTAATGGTGCTCGCCGAAGGACTCGCCGTGGTCGGAGAGGACCACGATCAGGGAGTTGTCGAAAAGGCCGAGGGTCTTGACGCCCTCGAAGAAACGACCGACCCAATGGTCCATATACGCGATTTCGCCATCGTACTGGCTCACAAGTGACTCACGCCGCAACGGGTCAATATCCTTCTCCCCACGCATCACGGGCATGCTGCCCTTGACCCAGTCCAACTTCCAGCCGCGTGGCGACCGCCTGCCGGGGAACATCTCATCGTAGGGTGCAGGCGGGTTGTAGGGGATGTGCGGGTCCCAGTAGTTTAGGAACAGGAAGAACGCTTTCCCCCGGTGTTTTTCGAGCCAGCTAAGGGCTTTGTGGGTAATTTCCGGCGCGCGGTAATAAGGCTTGAGCTCATTGTAGTTGCCGTCGCAGCGGCGGTCGACAACCTGGAGCAAGCCGTCAAGAAGCGGGGAAACCGGGGTTTTCTCGTGCTTGCCGATAAGAGCTTGCTTGTAACGGGGGGCGCAGAAGTAGTACTGGAAACCCCTGTTCAACCGGAAGTAGGGGCACAGCCAGACGTAATTTGACACTATCCCTGCGGTGGAGTACCCTTGGCGGCCCATAACCTCAGCGAGGGTGGCAACGTCGTCTCTCAACGGGTAGGCGACGCCCCTGACATTGTTGCCGGAGTCCTTCAAGAGCTCTTCTTCGGCGAAGCGGGCTCCGTGGGAGCGCGGCCACAGGCCGGTAAAGAGCGAGCCGTGCGAGGCAAGAGTCCACGAGGAGACCGATTTCGCACGGCGGTAGAGGGTCGCCGTTTCTGCGAAGTGGTCGATGTGGGGAGTCACGGGCCTGGGATATCCCATGCAGGAAACGTGGTCGGGGCGCAGGGTGTCGAGGACCACGACGATCACGTTGGGCCGCTGGCCCGCCAAGTCCGCCGCGCCCGGCCGCGGGTTGTCGCATTGGACCAGGGCGGGTTCAGGCGCCGAGCCGCAGCGCTGTGAGTAAAGGAAAAACCCCGCAGGCAGCAGCACGGCGAAAGAAACTGCGGAATACAGGTACAGCCTGCGCCCCGTCGCATGGGCCGCAAGTGCCAGGCCGAAAAAGGCGATGAGCGGGATGCTAAACGCGTTTAGAACCGACTCGTGCGGGAAGAATCGTGCCGCCGAAAGCCCTGTGAGAAAGGCCGAACCGGCGAGGAAAAGAGCCGGGAACACACCCTTTGACCGTATCACGAAAAGCGTTGAGAGAACCGCAACTGCAACTCCGGCCAACCCCTTTAGCAGAAGCGTTCTACCTATGAAAGGGATGGTTTCGCCGCCCAGAAATTCCGGGTGGAAACTCACCAGAACCTGAAACGAAATTCCCACAAGGGTACAACCAGCTATAGATAAAACGATGCGGGGCCGCCCACCGAGCCGCAGGGCCAGCCAGGATAGCATCGCCGCAAGGATGCCCAAGGCGAGTCCGCCGCCGGCCAAGACGACAAAAAACAGGGAATAGATCTCGGGATCTATGTCCGATGCGCTGTAGTAAAGGACGGTTTTCTCAAGAAGTGCGATGGCAAGTCCCAGCGCCGCGCCCCAGGCGGGAAGGAAGAGCAGCACTTCGGCAGAGGTCAAGACCCCATCCGTGCGGGAATAGGTTTTCGGCCCATCCTGGTTGCGCACTGCACATCCTCGGTATAGCCCTAGCCCTTGGGGACACAGCGGCCTTTTTGCTTGAAGTCGTACTTCTGCCTTTGTATTATACAGTTCCAATTCCGTTTCTTACAAGAGAAACCGCAGACGGCCACCGGGGGTCGCGAGTGCCCAAGCGCACCGATATCGCCAAGGTGCTCCTTATCGGGTCGGGCCCTATTGTGATAGGGCAGGCCTGCGAGTTCGACTATTCCGGCACCCAGGCCTGCAAGGCCCTTCGCGAGGAGGGCTACGAGGTGGTGCTGGTCAACTCGAACCCCGCCACCATTATGACCGACCCCCAGATGGCGCACCGCACCTACATAGAGCCGATCACGCCCGAGGTCGTCGCCGAGATTATAAAGGTCGAGCGGCCGGACGCGCTGCTGCCGACGGTCGGCGGGCAGACGGGTCTCAACACGGCGATGGCCCTTCACAAGATGGGCGTCCTCAACGAATACGGCGTGGAGGTGATAGGCGCCTCTCCGGAGGCGATAGCCAAGGCCGAGGACCGCGCGCTTTTCAAGGAGGCGATGCTGAAAATCGGCCTCGACCTGCCGAAAGGCGCCACCGTCCGCAATATGAGCCAGGCCCGCGTCGCGCGAGAGCAGATAGGACTTCCCGCCGTTATTCGCCCCGCCTTTACCCTCGGCGGCACCGGCGGAGGCATCGCCTACAACGTCGACGAGTTCGAGGAGCTCTGTGCGAGGGGCATCGAGGCGTCGATGATAGACGAGATACTCATCGAGGAATATGTCGGCGGGTGGAAGGAATTCGAGCTGGAGGTGATGCGCGACCGCGCCGACAACGTCGTCATCATCTGCTCGATAGAGAACTTCGACCCGATGGGCGTCCACACGGGCGACTCCATCACGGTGGCCCCGGCCCAGACCTTGACCGACAAGGAATACCAGCGTATGCGCGACGCGGCGATAAGGTGCATCCGCGAGGTGGGCGTCGACACGGGCGGGTCGAACATCCAGTTCGCCGTCGACCCCAACAGCCCCCGCATGGTCATCATCGAGATGAATCCGAGGGTATCGCGCTCGTCGGCGCTGGCGTCGAAGGCGACGGGTTTTCCGATAGCCAAGATCGCGGCGAAGCTGGCAGTGGGCTACACATTGGACGAGATTCCAAACGACATCACCCGCGAGACACCCGCCTCTTTCGAGCCGACGATCGACTATTGCGTCGTCAAGTTTCCCAGGTGGGCTTTCGAGAAGTTCCCCTATGCCGATGCGACTCTTACGACGCAGATGAAGTCCGTCGGCGAGGTGATGTCCATCGGCAGGACGTTCAA
>JAGHCE010000264.1 GCA_021160625.1 Planctomycetota bacterium
ACGAAACTCTCTACCGCGCAGTCGAAGTCGCCCGGCGCGGCAAGCTCGTCACGTTCGGCGTCACCCCCACGAGAGCCGCCACGGGGTACGGGTATGTCGAGAGGGGCGCCGGCATTTCCGGCGTGCGGTCAGCCTATGAAGTTATCCGCTTTCACGAAAAGCCCAACCTTGAAACGGCGCAGGAATATCTCAAAGATGAACGATTCTATTGGAATTCGGGTATGTTCGTCTGGCGGGCGCAGGATGTTTTGCAGGCGGCCGAGCAGTTCTCGCCGCGGCATTTCCAGGCTATTGCGCCGCTCGGGGCGCTTTTCGGCACGAGTAAATTCGACGAGGCGCTCGGTGCCGCGTACGAACCCCTCGAGAAAATCTCGATTGACTACGCGGTTATGGAAAAGGCGCCCAACATAGCCACGGTGGAGGCCGATTTCGAGTGGAACGACATCGGCTCGCCGGTGGCGCTCAGGTTCTGCGTGGACGCGGACGCCGACGGCAACATCCGCAAGGGCCTCACAGAGGCCTTCGACTCGTCCGGCTGCATTCTCCTTTCGAGCGAAGACCACCTCCTGGCCGCGGTCGGCTGCGAAGATCTCGTCGTCATACACACCCCCGACGCCACTCTCGTGTGCCCTGCGGAACGTGCCCAGGACATAAAAAAACTCGTCACCGAGATGGGAAACAACCCAGACTTCGGGAAGTACCTTTAGGAGAAAGTCGTGCGCATCCTTGGCGTAGACTATGGAGAGAAGAGGATCGGACTGGCCGTCTCGGACCCTACGGGGCTCATTGCACAACCCCTTGAAGTGATAGCAGGCGGGGACCCGGCCGCGGCGGCAAGGGGCATCGCCGAGGTTGCGGCGCGCTACGAGGCCGCAGAAATCATCATCGGCCTGCCCCGCAATATGAACGACACCCTCGGCCCCAAGGCCGAGGAGGCCCTTGCCTTCAAGGCCCTTCTGGAAAACGCGACCGATCTCGACGTTGCTACCTGGGATGAAAGGCTCTCAACGGTCCGGGCCGAAAGGTCGCTGCGGGAGACCGGTTGGTCGCGCCGCAAGCGACAGAAGCGCGTCGATATGGTCGCCGCGCAGGTAATCCTCCAGGGGTACCTCGACTTCCTGAGGAAAACGCGGCCTTCACAAGAGGATGCTTCCTAACCCTCGGCGCGCTAAGCAGCCTCCCAAGAATGACGTGTGCCCATGGAAATCATTTTGTCCTTCGCGGGTGGGGCAATGCCCTCGCCCCTACAGCATTTATTCCGCGCGCGGCAAGCCGCGCCCCCCATAACTATTCGCTTTCTATGGGCCGGCACGCGCCGGCAGCGGTTCCTCTTCGGCCAGCAGGTCGATGTGCTGGCGTGAGTCCTTTATCCGGACCGCGAGTTTCGTGAAGGTCCACTTTCCCGCCGACTTCGTCGCCTCGACATAGATAACGCCCTTGCCCTTCGGCCCCGAAATCGGAATGGCTAAGTCCGCCTGCCCCGAGGAACCGCTCAAACTGATGTTTCCAGAGAGGAAGAACCCGGCCTTGACGGGGCTGCCGAGCATGGCGGTCACGGCACTCGACTCGCTTGCACGGGCCACGGCGCCCTTGTATGCGTTGGACGACTTCATAAGGCCGAAAAATAGGTAGGCGATTCCTATGCAGAAACCAACAGAGACTACTATCGCTCCAACGGTGAGAACGGGGACAAACCATTTCCGGTTTTGGCTCCGCCGGTTCTTCCGTGGGATCTGGTTCATCAGTCATCCCCCCGGTTCTGCCCGGTGTCGCGGCCGCGCGCCGCGTCTTTCAGTTTCTTCGTCAGGATGCGGTCGAGTGCGTTGGCGAATGCGGCGGTGTCGGTCTTGCCAAGCGGCGGGGGGCCTCCCTGGACTACGCCCCTGTCGCGAAGGTCCTTCATCAGGTTGCGCGTCGAGAGCCGCGCCGCCACGTTGTCGGCCGTGTGTGTCTGCCCACGCGGATCGATGACGACCGCCCCGCTTTTCACCGCTTCGTACGCCAGCGGGATGTCCGCACTAATGACGATGTCACCGGGGGAAAGCTCATCCAGGATATACCGGTCCGCCTCGTCGGGCTGCGAACGCACACGCACCATCTCCACCAACGGACTCTGCGGCACGGGCATAATGCGGTCCGCCACCATTACAACGCGTGCCCTTATCCGCTCGGAGGCCTTGAACACAATCCGTCTGACACCCTTAGGGCAGGCGTCGCCGTCCAGCCAGATCGTATACACAGCACCTCCCCACACCGCCTTTGACACACAGCCTCTCGGAAGGTCAGTTGATGGCCACGGACAACATCCGTGGCCCCCCGTAGCAGAGAGGGGTCGAAGACCCCCGGAAGGTCGGTTGATTGGAGCCACTTAGTGGTCGCAGATGTTATCGCCTGCGGCCAGGCTGCCTGAGAGGTACTGTTGGGCGATTTCTTCAGGGGAACCTGCTGCCACGCCGGTGACGACCTCGATGCCGTTCTCGGAAAAGAGCCCCTGGGCGCGCTGTCCCATACCGCTGGCGATGATCACATTAGCGCCGTTTTCGTGAAGGTAGCGCGGCAAAAGGCCCGGCTCGTGCGGCGGCGCGGAAAGCGTCACCATCGAGAGGACCTCGCTCTTCTCGCGGTCCACTTCCACTAACGCAAATTCCTGCGCGTGCCCGAAATGCATACTCAAAGAGCCGTCTGCCAAAGGTATTGCAAGTTTCACTGTTGTTTCCCCCTTTCGGGAAGAAGCCACGGACTGGTTCCCTTCGGAATCCCCGACCTGCCGGAGAATTCCCTCCACTATTCCCGCAAAGGATTGTGCCGCCGGGCTCTCTGAAAACGCTTCCACGTAAGGCGTGCCCGCGTCGCCGGCCTCCACGATGTCCACGTCAATCGGCACGCGCCCAAGAAACGCCACGCCCATACTGCCCGCCATCTCCTCGCCGCCGCCGCTCTTGAAGATGTCGATGCGCTTTCCGCAGAAGGGGCACACGAAACCGCTCATATTCTCGATGACGCCGATGACCGGCAGGGCGAGCTTTCTGCAGAAGCTGATGCACCTTCGCACGTCGGAGATGGCGAGGCGCTGCGGGGTCGTCACGATAACCGCGCCCTGGGCCTCGCCGAGGAGCTGCGCTACGGAAAGCGGCTCGTCCCCGGTTCCCGGCGGCGAGTCTACTATAAGGTAGTCGATCTCGCCCCATTCCACTTCCGAGATGAACTGCTTGATGGCGTTATACTTGAGCGGACCCCTCCAGATAACCGCGTCATCCTCGCCCTGGAGCAGGAAGCCTATCGACATAACCTTGAGATTGGCCCCGACCTTCGCCGGCACAATTCCCCCCTCGACGGCGTCCAGCCTCGTCCCGACCAGGCCCATAATCACCGGGATACTCGGCCCGTGGATGTCCACGTCCAGAAGCCCGACCTTTTTGCCGGCGGCAGCCAGCGAAAGGGCGAGGTTGGCGGCCACGGTGCTTTTTCCCACGCCTCCCTTGCCGGAAAGGACCAGGATTTTCTTCCCTATGCGCGAGATTCGCTCCTTGAGGCGCGCCTCGTCGGCGGCCTTTTCCTGCGCACCCGGCCGTGTACCCTGTGAATCCTTTTTCTCATCCATCAAAAGCGTCTCCAGCACCACAGTGCCTGTGCGACCCCGTCTGCATCCGGGGCCAGGAGTCCAAGTGAAACCGACAAATCCTGGATCGGGTCCGTCACAAGTGTACCCGGCCGACTATAAAATCGCCAAAGGGCAACGCCAGCGTCCGCCCGAGGAAATCCGTTACCGAGGCCGCCGATAGAACCGACCGCCACGGCAGCATAAAGGCCGCCGTCTTTACCTCACACCGGCCGAAGCGCGCCAGAAGCCGTCGCAACCGCCACGGCGTCAGGAACCGCGACGATGCGACAAGCTCGGAACCCTTGAGCCTGCGCAGCAGCGTCGCCGGCGACACGAGGTTTAGTGCTCCTATCACAATCTCCCCGCCCGGCCGAACGACCCTTGCCATCTCGGCGAGGACCCTTTGAGGGTCTTCGACGAAGCCGAGTACCGTAACGGCAACGGCCGCGTCGAACGAGCCGTCGTCGAATTCCAGCGCCACCGCATCCGATACATAGAAGCGAGCCGCCGATATACCCTTGCCGTCGGCGACCGAAATCATCTCCGGCGAGATGTCGATGCCCGTTACGTCAAACCCGCGTCGAGCGAAAAACTCGCTCCAGTGCCCCGTGCCGCAGCCAACTTCAAGGAGCCGCCGGCCCGCCGAAACCGGGGGGAGCCACTGGCCAAGAGCCTTCTTTTCAAGCCTGTCATAGGCCGCGCCGACCGCGTCGTCATACCACCTGTCATACTTGTCGGCCACGGCGCCGAAGTCGAAGGCCTCGTTCGCCCTGTGCCCCATCGAGTACTCCCGGCGCTGTGGCAATCAACTGACCTTCCGCGGGCGAGGCAATGCCCTCCACGGCGGGTAAACCTCGCCCCTATAGTTCAGCACTGACTTCTTCCCACAAGCGCCTAATGTCCGCCGCGATGCCCTCGGTGGCGTGTTCGACCACGCTCGTCCGGGCGACCTGGGCTTGGGTAACGGCGGGGTCATAGCGCACACGGGCAACCACCTTCACGCCTCCCTGGTCAGCCAGGGCGGTAATCCGGTCGGCCATTTCGGGATTAATGTCCCACTTGTTTACGGTCACGAGCGTCGGGATGCCAAAGTGCGCCGTAAGCGCCGCCACCCGCTTGAAGTCGTGAAGGCCCGAAAGCGTCGGCTCCGTCACGATGAGAACGAGGCTCGCGCCCGTGATGCTTGCTATCACGGGGCAACCGATGCCGGGGGAACCGTCGATAATGACGAGATCCACTCCGCGCTCGGTGGCGAGCTTGCGTGCCTTGTCCCGGACGAAGGAAACGAGCTTGCCGGAGTTTTCCTCGGCGATCCCCAGCTTCGCGTGAACCATCGGCCCGTGGCGCGTCTCGCTCACGAAAGACTCGCCGTTTGTCTTTTCCTCGAAGTCAATCGCCTTCGCGGGGCAAAACTCCACGCATACCCCGCACCCCTCACAGCCGAAAGGGTCGATGAGAAATGTTTTGACGCCCGAGGAGTTGACCGGGCCGTCCTGTGTTATCGCCTCGAACTTGCAGAGCTTGGCACATATGCCACAGCCGACGCAGTCCTCGGCGCGTACCACGGCCTCCGACCCGCCGGAAAAGTCCATTTGCTCCTTGACATCCGGCTCCAGGACCAGGTGCAGGTCGGCCGCGTCCACGTCGCAATCCGCCAAGATCTTGTTTTCGGCAAGTGCCGCGAAAGACGCCACAACCGATGTCTTGCCCGTGCCGCCCTTGCCGCTTATTACCACGAGTTCCTTCATATCGGTCATCCTATAGAGTGATACGCGTGGGCTAAAGCCCACCCTACATTGGCCACGGACGTTGTCCGTGGCAGTCAACGAACCTTCTGCGGGCCAGGCTCTCCTCGCCCCTACAGTGTCTATTCCGCGTGCGGCAAGCCGCACCCTACGTTTCCGCATATGGCGGGCCGTGCCATTCAACTCGGCGCAGAACTTCGCGCGGGGTCTCAATACAGCAGCGCCGTCAGCCGCTGGCGGTACTCATCGGCAAGGGGGCTTCGCTGTCCGACGATGGAGAAGATCGCCACCATCTTGTCCTTGGCCGCGCCGTCGCGGAAGGACTTGTCCGCCTCGACGACGTGCAGAAGCTCCTCAAGGGCCTCCCCGTACTGCCCGTCGGATCCAAGGCAGCATCCCGCCGCGTAGCGCGCTTCGAGGTCATTGTCATCGTCGGCCAGGCGCCGGCGGCAGGCATCCAGGCCGCCTGCGGCTATGCACTCCTCGCGCAGATCGATCTCTCCCAACAGGGCCTCAGCCAGGACGTGCTCGTCGGCGTCTTGCCCGACACCGGAGAGAAGTTCCTTCGCCTCGGCCAGTTCGCCCTTTTCCAGGAGCACCTTTGCAAGCCGTACCCTCGGCTTCGGCCGCGAGCGGTCCGCCTCGAAAGCGGTCCGGAACTTCGCCTCGGCACCGACGGCGTCTCCCCGGCGCAACAGGTCTTCGCCTTCGACGATGAGGTCGTCCGACTCGGAGGGCACAAACGGCTCAATCTGCCTTCGCACCTCGGCCTCCGGCAGCGCGCCGATGAACTCGCCCACCACGGCGCCGCCGCGAAATATCTTGACTGCGGGGATGCTCTGCACGCTAAAGCGCGCTCCCAAAGACGGGTCCGCCTCGACGTTGGCCTTTACCAGTATCGCCCTCCCGCCGAGCGACGCCACCACCCGCTCCAGCGTGGGTGTAAGCGTCCGGCAGGGACCGCACCAGGGCGCCCAGAAGTCCACAATGACGGCTACGTCGCCGGGAGCGCCGAGCACCACATCGTCAAAGTTCGCACTGGTTACTTCGACAGGGGCAATATCGTTTTGCGTCATATGTCACTCCGTCTGTTCGGCGGCGCCTTCCAGCATCGCCGCAATCCGTTTGTACATATCCTCAAACACCTGCTGCATACCCTCAACGGACTCGGCAATGAGATCGCCTCGCGAATAACTTTCGGCGATGCGCCGGTCGTGGGGGATCCGGGAAATCACCTCGATGCCTTCGTCGCGGCAGTAGTCCTCGACGCCGCTGTCGCCTATGCCCGCACGGTTTATCACCACGGCCAGCGGCACCTCCAGCAGCCGAAGCATCTCCACGGCGAGCTTCAAGTCGTTGAGGCCGAAAGGCGTGGGCTCCGTAACCAGGATGCCGATGTCGGCGTCCTTTGTGGTCTCGACAACGGGGCAAGCGGTTCCGGGAGGCGCATCCATTATTATGACGTCCTCGTCACGCGCACGGCGCTTGACGGCGCGAACCACCGGCGGCCCGGTTGATACGCCCACTTCCAGGCTCCCGTCGACGAAGCGCACCGGCCCGGCCCAGCCTTCCTCGATACGGCCGATCTCGTGCGGCACATCCTCTATCGCACCCGTCGGGCACACGAGCGCGCACCCGCCGCAATGGTGACACAGCTCCGGGAATGTCAGGACCTTCTTTCCCACAACGACTATGGCGCTGAACCGGCACATCCGGCCGCATTTACCGCACAGCGTGCATTTCGACATATCGACTTCGGGCACGCCGGCGGTAACCGGGTGCGAGGCCTCAATTTGGGGCGATAGGAATATGCGCCCGTTCGGCTCCTCGACATCGCAGTCGAAATAGGCCGTCTTCACGCCGGTTTTCGCTATGGTATGGGCAAGGTTGGTCGCGACCGTGGTCTTTCCCGTGCCGCCCTTGCCGCTGGCTATGGCTATCTTCACAGTTGGTGTTCTCCTTGCGTATAGTCTTTCCTGTTCTCCGTGTGGGCCGAGGACAACGCCCACAGTTCCTGCAATTGAGGGGCAAAGCCCTCCATTGGTGGACAACACACCAGTGGCACATCGTTGCGTAGGGTGCGCTTTAGCGCACGCGGAATAAACGTTCGGCAGACAAGAATGTCCGCCCTACTCATTTGGCTGCGGTTTGCCGCACACAAAATGAACAATGCGTATTTGCCGCATGGGCTAAAGCCACCCTACAAAGCCACGAGTGCCAGACCTCAAACAAGCGCTGTGCGTCAGAGCGCCCGCGTCATTGCTGCGCCGCATGAGGGGCACTTTTGCTGGGTACAGGGGACACCGATTTCGTGAGGCGCCTTTGCACCACACGCGGGGCAGACACACCCGCCACCGGGCCCGGCGGCGAAACCGCCCTGGCGACCTCTTCCGCCGCCGCCGCCGGCACCACCGCCGCGACCGGCACCCCGTCCACCGCCAGCCATACCTCTGCCTCTCCCGGTTCCGGGACCCTGCCCGGCCGGTCCGCTTCCATCTCCGCGCGGCATCATTCACTTCCTTTCCGGGCAAATATGCCCGCAACCCCTGCAACCGAGGGGCAAAGACCTCCACTGGTGGACAAGCCACCAGTGCCACATAACCTCGTAGGGTGCGGCTTGCCGCACGCGGAATGAACGACGGCAGACAAGAATGCCCGCCCTATCCATTGTGGAATAAGTGCAGGGCCCCGTCGTATGCCGCCATAATCACGTTTAGCGTGGGCTAAAGCCCACCCTACAAAACCACCAGTGCCACATTGTCCGTAGAGGCGAGGCATACCTCGCCTGCGGAAGGCCAGTTGATTGCCACGGATAATGTCCGTGGCCCTCATAGCAGTAATCACTGTAGGGGCGCAATTTATTGCGCCCGGTTCGACCACCGGGAAACGAGGGCACGAGTGAACCAGCGCCCATACACAGCCACCAGTGACACATTACAAA
>JAGHCE010000269.1 GCA_021160625.1 Planctomycetota bacterium
CGCCGCCACTGCGCGCGAGAAGCTCGATCCGCGTCGGCCCTGTGAGGCGCTGATGGAGCGCATTGAGAGTTTGCTTGCCCGTGCCCAGGTCGTTCGCGAGCACCTCGTGCGGGCCAACCTGCGCCTTGTCGTGGCGATAGCCAAGCGCCACCGCGGCCGCAGAACCGACTTCCCCGCGCTCGTCAGCAACGGCAACGTGGCGCTCCTGGATGCGATAGAAGCGTTCGATTACTCCCGAGGCAACCGCTTTTCCACGTACGCGGGCTGGGCGATAGTCAGACGCTTTGCGCGCACGGTCCCGGAGGAGAGCTACGCCGTCACCGGGATCGAGGAGGAGATACTCGAAAACTCCGCCAAGGTTGAGATCGATTACACGGCGCTGGGGCCGGCGGCTGTCGAAAAGGGCGTTGTGTGCGCCCTTGCGGGGCTGCCGGAACGCGAGCGCGTCATAATCGAGAGCCGTTTCGGCCTCGGCCGCGCGAAAAGCCCCTCGACCCTCCAGGAAATAGGCTCCCGCTTCGGCGTCACCAAGGAGCGCATCCGCCAAATAGAGGCCCAGGCGCTCTCACGCCTCAAGCAAATCGTGGAAAGCAACGTCCCGGAACTCGTCCCCTGAGAGGGCTTTGCCCTCCGTCGCTTTCTTGACGTTGCTTTCGCACCGGTGTAAAATGCCTCCGCATTTGCCGCAGACCGTCCGCGCGGAAACGCCGTGCGCCGTGGCTTGCGGTCAATCATCGCCGAGGCTCACCAAACCGCGACTTTGCGAGGGGGCACAATGACGCCGGAGGCGCCCAGAGTCCTGGTCGTAATACCCGCATACAACGAGGCCGGCCGGATCGGCGAGGTGGTCCGGGCCGTTAGGGAAGTCCTTCCCGAGGCGAACGTCGTGGTGGTGGACGATGCATCGAGCGACGACACCGCCGGGGAGGCCGCAGGCGCCGGTGCCGAGGTCCTTTCCCACGCGGTCAACCTCGGATATGGTGCGGGGCTTGAGTCGGGCTACAGGTACGCCTTGGCGCGCGGTTATGGGATCGTCCTGCAGATGGACGCCGACGGCCAGCACATAGCCGGGGAGCTGCCCGTGATACTCGAGCCGGTCCGCTCCGGCGAGGTGGACCTTGTCATCGGGTCGAGATACATCGACGGCGGCTGCGGTTACCACACGCCGTTTGTAAGGAGGGCCGGCCAGAAGATTTTCGCCGGGATCATCCGCCTGTTTTCGGGGATGCGTATTACGGATCCCACCTCCGGGTTTCAGTGCCTCGGCATACGCGCGATAAGGCTCTATGCAAGCGAGGCCTTTCCCTATGACGTGCCCGATGCGGACATCCTGCTCCTGGCGTACTACGCCGGGCTCGGGGTCAGGGAGGTACCCGTGAAGATGGTCGAGCGGGCGGAGGGCACGTCGATGCATTCGGGCCTCAAGCCCGTCTATTATACGATGAGGATGTTACTGTCGATTTTCATTGTGGTCCTCGGCTTCAGGAGATGGAAACGCTATGTATCCTAAGCAGATTGCAGCGTCTATCATCATCGGCGTCTCGGTGCTCGTTCTCATCATCAGGCTCATCCAGAAGGGGCGCCTCGACATCGCGTACTGCTGGCTGTGGCTGGGCGTGGGCGGGGGGATGGTGCTGGCGGTGGTGCGGTACAACTGGCTCGTGTGGTTTTCGGGCATAATCGGCGCGAAGCTCGTGACCACGACGCTTTTCCTCCTGGGCATAATCACCGTGCTCCTTATGTGCCTGCAATTTTCCATCGTTATCTCGAAGCACCGCCGGCAGATCAAGAAACTCACACAGCAGCTGGCGCTTCTTTCCAGGGAGCACGGGGCAAAGCAGCCCTGACCGGCCCCGGAGGCGCAGGAGGCGCTCCTATGACACCCAAATCCATCGTCCGGCGGCGGTCGGGCTGGCAGGCGGCAAAAGACGCCGTCGCGTTCCCGCTTCGTGCCGTGACGCTCTTTCAGGATGACCGATGGGGCCTCTCGTCGCTGGCGTCGGAGCGCTTCGGCTACGTGGCGCTCTTCGTCGGCGGCGAATGCTTGGACGTCGGATGCGGCCCTCACAACCGCTTAGTCACCGAGTGGCTCGGCGGCGCGGGAAAGGGCATCGACGTCTTCGCATACGAGGGGCTCACCGACGAGCACATCGTGGAGGACATCACGCATTTCCCCTTTCCAGATGAGAGCTTTATGACGGTTACCTTCATCGCCAACCTGAACCACGTCCCGCGCCCCTTGCGCGACGTGGAGCTCGCCGAGGCCCATCGCGTGCTCGCCCCCGGCGGCAACATCGTCGTCACTATGGGCAACCCAGTCGCCGAGGTGCTCGTGCACAAGGTCGTAGCCGTCTACGACCGGCTCTTCGGCACGCATCACGATATGGATTCCCAGCGCGGTATGGAGGAGGAAGAAGAGTACTACCTGCTGGACTGCGAAATCCGCGAGAGACTTGCCCGGGCGGGTTTCTCAGACGTCCGAAAAAAATACTTCTGGACCCAGTGGGCCCTAAACCACCTCCTGGAAGCCGCAAAGCCCGGGTAAGCCCCCCACCCGGAGGGCTTACCCCCCTCTTTGCCACGGGGGCCGCGGGCGAGGCGTGCCTCGCCCCTACAGGGTGTGCGTGTGCCACGGCGGGAGGGCTTCGCCCCCTCTTTGCTACGGGGGGAGGGCTTCGCCCCCTTTTTGCTATGGGGGCCACGGACGTTGTCCGTGGCAGTCATCTGACCTTCCGTGGGCGAAGCAATGCCTCGCCCCTACACGTGATATGTGTGCCACGGCGGGTCTTGCCCCGCCGCGCAAATTGTATTCCGCGTGCAATGGGTAGGGCGGACATTCTTGTCTGCCGAACGTTTATTCCGCGTGCGCTAAAGCGCACCCTACACAACGATGTGGCACTGATGGCTTGCCCACCAGTGATTATAGCGGCATACGACGGGGCCCTAACTACCTGTTCCGGCGGCCGGTCTGTCATGCTGTGCCGGTTGACTCGCCGTATCGGGGCGGTACAATTGCGTGCCGGCTGTCGGGGGGTCGGTGGTGCATTTCGAGTCCGGCCGTTTCCCCCTCGCAAGTGTTCCATCTAAGCGACAGAGAGGCTGTTTGGTGTCCAAAAAATCCCAGCGCAAAAAGATGCAGTCCGAGTCCGAGTCCGGGTTGACCGGCGGCGAGGTCATACTTGGTGCGCTTGCAATCGTGGCGGTGGTCAATTTCGCGGTTGTTCTGGCCCTTAAGGGTTACAAGGTGAGCGCCCTGGGGATATCGGTGCGTTCGCACGACCTGGGCAGGCCGCTTTTCATCGCGATCGGGTTTCTCGGCGGGCGCTACCTTGCGAGCTTGGCGCGGGTGCGCTTCGGGAGGTCGCTGAGGAGTTTCCTGCCGTGGGGACCGGTCGTCGCGCTTGCGGGGCTTATGCTTTTTGCGTATATGGCGTTTGGAAGAGGCACCCGTCCGGCGGTATGGCCGGCGGTATGGGTGAGCCTTCTTGTTCTTGCGGGATTCGTGCCGGCGTGGCTTGCCTGGGGTGTTGGTTTTCCGAAGGCCTCGCGGCTTGTGGTGGGCGTGGTTTTCCTCGGGCTGTCGATGGCGACGGGCGCGAGTATGCTGCGGCCTCGGATGTGGAAGAAGACCTTCCGGGTCGCTCAGGTGATGTTCCGGTCCGACCAGAACGTGCCGGCGGACCTTGAGGGGCTTCTGGCGGAGCACTCCCAGGGTGTGGAGTTTCGAAAAGTCGCGCGTGGTGTCGACTGGCGCGACAGCGCGGTTGTGTCGCCGGGGGGCTTTTTCTCGTCGAAGGTGGAGGTGCGGCCGGGGGCCAGGCTCAGGTTCGCGGTCGCCCGGACCTCCAAGGCGGCCGGGGCGGCGGCCACGGTGACCGTTATCCAGGGCGGCTCGAAGCAGGCCCTCTGGCAGGAAGATGCCGGCAACATCGAGGAAGATGCCTGGCGGGACGTTTCCGTGCCGCTTCCGGTTGCAGGCAAGGCCGAGATCGTCTTCGAGGTGAATGCCCCTTCGGGAGACGCCGAGGTGCTGTTTGCGAATATGCGCATAGCGCGCGAGGACCCCGGCAGGCCGAACTTCATCTTCATCATCCAGGACGCGATGCGCGCGGACCGGATGGGACTTTACGGGAACACGAGGGCCGCGAGCCCCGAGATAGACCGGCTTGCCGCGAAGGCGGTGGTCTTCGATGAGTGCATCGCCCAGGCGCCCTGGACATATCCGTCGATGGGGACGGTGTTTACCTCCCTTTACCCGTCGGCGCACGGCCTGGTGACCTGGGCCAAGGGCCTCAGCGATGACCTCGAAACTGTTGCGGAGCGCTTCCGCGAGGGGGGATATTTCACCGGGGCCATCCAGGCAAACCCGATTATGGCCGTGCCGCAGGGCCTCGCCCAGGGCTTCAACGAGTACAATCACCTCGGTGGCAAGGTGTGGAACGTCGAGGACAAGGGCGAATACACCAGGGCCGAGGTCGTCACCACGGCGACCCTGGCCTGGCTGGACAGGCACTCCACGGAGCCGTTTTTCCTCTACATTCACTATATGGACACGCACAAGCCCTACGTCCCGGTCGACGGTTACGACAAGTTCGGCGGGGACGACCTGTCGCTCTACGACGGCGAGATTGCGTACTTCAGCAGGGAGTTCGGCCGGCTTTACGATGGGCTGGCCGCGCGCGGGCTCCTGGAAAACACGGTCCTGATCCTGACTGCCGACCACGGCGAGCAGTTTATGGAGCATGGGATGACCGGCCACGGCGCGGCCCTTCACACCGAGGAGCTCCACGTGCCTCTCGTGATCTGGCCGCCCAGGCTTGAGGAGGGTCTGCAGGTGAAGTCGAGGGTGCGGCTCATCGATATGGCGCCCACGATGCTCGACTTAGCGGGGCTCGATCCGCTTGGCCACGCAGAGGGAAAGTCACTTCGAGCGGCCCTTGGCGGGAAAGAGCCCGAAAGTGCCGGCATCTACAGTGAGCTCGTGACCTTCAGGCCAGCCGGGCAGTTCCTGGTGGCGCTTACGCGGGGCCACTACCGCTTCATACTCTCGAACCCAGGAGGGGGCGTTACCGAGCGCCTGGAGCTCTACGACCTCGCGCGCGACAGCGGCGAGTATGTCAACATCGCCGATGCCGACGAAGCGCTCACCGAGGGTTTCAGGGCCGACGTGGAGGAACACGTGACCGCGCAGAAGAGCCTGCACTTGAGGCTTGTCCCTCAGGAGGTGCTCTCGGCGCTTACCGATGAACAGAAGGCGTTGCTGAAGGCCCTGGGGTACCTTCAGTGAGCGGCGGTGTCTCACCGGCTGAAGGGAAGCGTATTTCACGCAGGACGGCGGTCCTTCTCTGGCTTGCCGCCGCATTCTTTGCCTTCGGCGTTTCACCGTCGTGGCGTATCAGCGCCGACTCGGCGCTCTACACGGGCCTTGCGCGCTCGGTGGCCACGGGCGAGGGCTACACCTTCTCCGGCGAGCTGCAGACGAGTATACCGCCGGTCGTGCCGCTTTGCCTGGCGCTGGTGTACAAGGCGGCGCACTGGATTTCGCCCGACCTGTCGTTTGCCGGTACTTTTTTCTATTTCAACGCCTTCACGGCCGCGACGGGGATGGTCGGCCTGTTGGCGGCGTTTTTCCTGGCGCTGGAAATCTCCGGGCCAAAGCGGGCGCTCGTGGTACTCCTGTTTCTGGTGACGTCGGCGAGATATTTCGGTTATTCGATCAAGCCGCTGACCGACGTGCCCTACTGCGGAGTCTCCTGGGCGGCGCTTCTTTACCTTGTAAGGATGGAGCGACGAGGGGGACGGGGCAATTGGCTCGCCGCGGCGGTTTTCCTGACGCTGGCGGTGCTGACGCGTGCGGTAGGGGCAACGCTTGTGGTGTGCGCCGCCGGGTACGGGACGGTGAAATTGATTCGGGCGAAGGGTTCACGCAGGGCCGCCGGGTGGAACGTCGCCGTGACGGTGCCGGCGCTCGTGGTAAGTGCCTGGTATTTCGCGATGATCCTCGGCGGGCGCGGCGGGGTGGGGTTCAACTACGTGGACGCCTCGGCCGCCGGTCGCGGCACGCTCGCAATGCTTTCGGATATGGCGGCGCATCTCTGGACGCTGCCTGGGTATCTTTTTGAATCGGTTGTGGGGCTGGCGAGCGTCGCCGGGCTGGGGTTCGTGTTTGCGGCGGTGGTTGTTGTCGGAGCAGTGCGTCTGCGGCACCGCGGCGCGGATCTCGCCGGAATGTATGCAGTCGCCTGCCTGCTTTTCGTCGCGGCGCTTTTCGAGGTGGTGCCGAGATACTTCGTGCCACTTTTGCCGGTGGTCTATCTCTTTGCGCTGGAGGGCTTCGACGTCATCGGCTCCCGGATCGCCCGCGGGATTTCCAGCGCCGGGAACCCCGTGCGCCCGGCGGCGGTGGTCATAGCGATCGCGGTTATCGGCGTCAATCTCTTCTACGTCGGCCGGGAGATTGCACGAAACTATTCAAGCGACTTCTATGCCTCCTACAAACACGGCCGCTACGTGGACTATCTCGACCTGTGCGGGGCCCTTTCCAAAGACCCTCCCGCCGGCGCGGTTATGGCGCGCCAGTCCAGGGTAATCTTCACGCTCACCGGCGTTCCCACCGTGTGGCTGCCCCTGGGAGATACGAAGAGCCCCTTGACGACGCCCGAAGGTGCGCGGGACTACGTGCGGGCAAACGGCGTCACGGCGATTGTAGTGGACGAGCACGATGATGACTCCGATGAGGCATTCGCCCGGTTCGTGACGGGTATGCCGCCCTGGCGGGAAGCGGGCCGCTACGGCAGGCTCGTCCTGTACCGCCTTGAGGAAGCCCCCGTGCCCCTATAGCGCACGGCATTCTATGCCGGCACAAGTCGGTGTCGCCGGACACTGCAATTGTTTTTATACCTTTTCCTTTCCCCGTACTGTCAATATTTTTATCTGTTGTGAACTGTGTCTCTCTCGTCGGAAGGGATTACGGGCTTTCTGTAAGGTGCTAGCTGCCAGCATACCGGCCGACCTCAAGCCGAAACCGCG
>JAGHCE010000081.1 GCA_021160625.1 Planctomycetota bacterium
CGCCTCCTCGAACGACATTTCCAGGCGGGGCCTGAAGCTGTTGGCCAAAGCCGCCGCCGAGATCGCGCGCAACCAGGCGGAGGTGCCGGACTTTCCCGGTCTTCCCGGAGCCTCGGCCATAGCCCAGGTCGAGGCCTATTCGAGGGAGACCGCCGAGATCACGCCCGCCGCCCGCGCGGCGATGGCGAGGGATGTGATAAGGCCGGCCGCAGCTACGAAATCGAACGCATCGGGCGTCATTTCAAACAGCGAATCCACTATGGCCGTGGCGAACTCCCTGGGCATCCGGACGTCTTCCCGGACGAGCGAGTTCGCAGCAAGCACCGTCATCGAGAACGGCGGCGGCTCCGGCTGGGCAGGGGCCGCCAGCTGGACGAGGCGCCGGGTGAACGTGGGCAATATGGGTCGCAGGGCGTTGAAGATATGCCTCGAATCCGCCGAACCGCAGGCGCTCCCGCCCGGCGA
Organism: Planctomycetota bacterium; assembly: GCA_021160625.1. Taxonomy (GTDB): domain Bacteria; phylum Planctomycetota; class DG-23; order SLPQ01; family SLPQ01; genus JAGHCE01. The sequence goes on from JAGHCE010000081.1 coordinate 466, forward strand.
CTACCCGGTAATTCTCCAGCCGCAGGCGGTGGCGGGCCTCGTCTCGTATATGGCCTACGTCGGCTTCGGCGCGCAGAGCCTCTTCGAGGGCCGCTCGTTCCTGTCGCACCGCATCGGCGAGAAGGTTATGCATGAGTCGGTCTCCATCTGGGATGACGGGCTCGACGGCGAGGGACTGCCGGCGGCGTTTGATTTCGAGGGCGTGCCCAAGCGCCGCGTCAACCTCATCGACAAGGGCGTCGCCAAGAGCGTCGTCTACGACACTTACTGGGCGGCCAAGGCCGGCATTGTCTCAACCGGGCATGCTATGCCGGCGGGCTTTTCCGAGGGGCCGCTGCCGACCAACCTCTTTATGGCGCCCGGCGGGAGCTCTGCGGCGGAGATGATCGCCTCGTCCGAGCGGGCCGTTCTCGTCACGCGATTCCACTACGTAAATATCGCCGACCCGAAGCAGGGGATACTCACGGGCCTTACCAGGGACGGCACATTTCTCGTCGAGAACGGCGCGGTTGCGCACCCTGTGAAGAACCTGAGGTTCACCGAGAATATGCTCGCCGCGTTTTCGAAGGTGGAGGCCGTATCCGCCGAGAGGTCGCTGGAAGAAGCGATGCTGGGACCGGCGCTTGTGCCTGCGGTCAAGATCTCGTCCTTCCGGTTTACCGGTAGCACCGATTTATGAGGAAACATATGTCCATAATGCCGCGCACAGCGTTTCCGGCCATATCCGCAGCCGGACCCGCCGCACCGGGAGCGGCATTCCACCGGCCGGCCGAAGGGAGTGCATCACCAGGAAGGAGTACGTCACTGTGAAGGCGCTGCTGGTCCTCGAAGACGGCACAACCTACCAGGGGCAGGCTTTCGGCGCCCCCGGAGAGGCCGCCGGAGAGGTCGTATTCAACACGTCTATGACCGGGTACCAGGAGATATTGACCGACCCGTCGTACAAGGGCCAGATAGTCACGATGACCTATCCGCTTATCGGCAACTACGGCGTCAACCCCGAGGACGTGGAGTCGGCCGTGCCGCAGGTGGAGGGCTTTGTTGTGCGGGAGATCTCAAGGACAGCCTCCAACTACCGGGCGACCGGCACGCTCGACGAGTACCTCTGCGAGCACGGCATTTGCGGCATCACGGGCGTGGACACGAGGGCGCTCACGCGGCATATCCGCCTTGCGGGGACGATGAGGGGCGTCATATCGACAGGCGATGACCCGGACGCGCTGCTGGAAAAGGCCAACTCCGTTGCCTCGATGCTTGGGGCTGATTTCGTAAAGGTCGTTACGCGGGAGGAGCCTGCGGTCTGGTCGGAGTCGATTCGTGAGGAGCTCGAGCTCGACACGGCCGATGTGCCGTCGCCGGCCTACCGGGTCGTGGCGATCGACTACGGCCTCAAGGCCAACATCGCCCGGCTCCTGGTAAGGTACGGGTTCGAGGTGACGATCGTGCCGGCGGACCTCTCTGCGGCCGAGATAGCCCGGTTCGACCCGCAGTGCATCTTCCTTTCCAACGGCCCCGGCGACCCGGCGGCGGTGACCTACGCCGTCGAGACGATACGCGAGATTCTACCCCGGTATCCGACGTTCGGGATATGCCTCGGGCACCAGCTGATGGGGCTGGCCCTGGGGGCGAAGACCTACAAGATGAAGTTCGGCCACCGGGGGGCAAACCAGCCTGTCCAGGACATCAAAACCGGCAAGGTCGCCATAACCAGCCAGAATCACGGCTTCGCGGTGGACTCCTCCACGCTGGACACGTCCGGCGTGGAGGTAACCGAGATAAACCTGAACGACCGAACGGTCGAAGGGATTGCACACAAGGAATTGCCGGCCTTTTCGGTGCAGTACCACCCAGAGGCCTCACCCGGCCCGCACGACACGAGACACCTGTTCTCCAGGTTCCGCCGCCTCGTCAAGGAAGCCCTCTAAAGGGGGAGGGCTTCGCCCCCTTTCTGCTACGGGGGCCGCAGACGTTGTCTGCGGCAATCAACTGACCTTCCGGAAGGCTATGTGCTACTGGCGGCCGTGTAGGGCGCGCCTTGGCGCGCGCGAGGGCTTCGCCCCCTTTTTGCTACGGGGGCCACGGACGTTGTCCGAGGCGATCAACTGGCCTTCCAAGGGCGCGGCAAGCGGTGCCCCTACGGATGGTATGTGCCACGGCGGGTCTTGCCCCGCCGTGTGGATCATATTACGCGCGCGGCAACCAGCGCCCCTTCATTTCTTGCCTACTGCGGTGCCTGGTCCGGTGCGGGGGCGCGCCTGGCTTTTGCAACCGTCACCAGCGACTCGACGGCCAGCCAGAGGGCCACGATGATGAGGACCGATCCGACAATTACCACCGACCAGGAACGAAGTTCGGGGTGGTCGGCGTTCCAGCCCTTGAGGATGTTTGTGACCATCGACCAGGACGTTACGACGAGCATAAAGGCAAAGGGCACGGCGGTATAAACGGAAGGCCTGCGCTTCTTGATAAGATATACCGTTATGACCAAAAGCGCCAGGGCCGCCATCAGCTGGTTCGTGGTGCCGAAAATCCGCCAGAGGATAATGCCGGCGGGCTTGTAGACGGTGGCGCCGCCGGGGCCAGCCGCAGGGACCTTCCAGAGGGCGACCGCCGCGAGCGCCGTTACTGCGATGAGGCTTGAAAGGTACCGCTTGAAATACTTCTTGAGATTGACCGTGTCGGCGAATTCCTCGATGTTGTACCTCAGCAGCCTCGTGCCCGTGTCAAGCGTCGTCATTGCAAATCCCACGACCACCACCGCCATAAGCGCCGCCCCGTATGCAGGCGGTATCCCGAAGACGTGAAGGAAGGTTCCCGACCCGGTGAAAAACGGCTGGAGCTTGCTGCCCAGCGACCCGGTAACCTTGCCCCAGCTGGAGTAGGTCCCGGCCCAGTCAGTGCCGACTCCCGCCGTGCAGGCCAGCACCACCAACAGCGCCAGGAGCCCCTCGGTAAGCATCCCGCCGTAGGCGATAAGGCGCGCACTCTTGGCCTTGTCCAGCTGTCTTGCCGTGGTTCCGGAGGAGACCAGGCTGTGAAAGCCGCTTATGGCCCCGCAGGCGATCGTGATGAAAAGCAGAGGGATCATACTTGGAAGGTCCCCCGCGTGGTTGACGGCGGGCGCGGCGATCTTCGGATGCAGGATAAGGACGCCGAGGAAAAGACCTCCCAGGCCTATGTAGAGCTGGTAAGAGTTGAGGTAGTCGCGCGGCTGCAAGAGCAGCCATACGGGCAGGATGCTTGCCACCAGCGCGTATCCCAGGAGAATGAATATCCACGTGGTCGTTGCGTTGTCGGCGGCATTCTTGACAACCCCGGCCCGCCCCGCAAGCCCTGCATCCTCGAAGTACTTCTCGACGGTCCCCGGCCGCGAGTCGTCGGTAAGAGCGCCGGACTCCTTCGCCTGGGAAATCTCCCGGCGCACATCGGTGCCCAGAAATGCCTTGTAAAGGCAGACCGGGTGACCAAGCCCCGTCCATATCAACAGGAACATCAGCCCAAGTCCCACCACCGTCGCGACGGGCACGCCGACCTTGAGCTTATAGACCGCCCAGCCCATCCCCACCGCCACGATCATCAGCCCGAAAACCGGGATGACGGCCTGCGGGTACGCCTTGGCGAAGAGCTGCCCGACAATCAGCGCGAATACGCCCATCGCCAGGGCCAACAGAAAGAATATCACGATGAGGAAGAGCACCCTGCCGCGCCGGCCCAGGATGGAGCCCGTCAGGTCCCCTATTGAACGGCCCTGGTGTTTCAAGGACACCGTCAGCGAGCCGAAGTCGTGCACCGCACCCAGAAACACGCACCCCAGCAGTATCCACAAAGTGGCGGGCAGCCACCCCCATATCACTGCTATCGCCGGACCGGCTATGGGTCCGAGCCCCGCGATCGATGCGAAATGGTGTCCGTAGAGAACCGATGCTCTGGCCGGTACGTAGTCCACACCGTCAGTCAGGGTATGAGCAGGTGTCTCGCCTACCTCCTGCACGCGAAACACCTTGCGGCCCAGGTACCTTGCATAGAAATAGTACGCCACAAGGTAGAACACCACCCCGAATACCGCCACAACCGCCGCGTTCATTTTGATCTCCCCTGTAAGGCGTTTCCCCCGGTTTCATCTATCCGGACGCGGGGGCCCCTTTTAGTATTCCTTCAATATGTCGTACATACTTTCGGGGCTTTCGGCGCCGACTACGGCATTGCGGATTGTCTCGTTCTTGAGCAGAAGCGTCACCCGCGCCAAGGCCCTTATGTACTGCGACTGCTGAGAGTCGCTTGCGCCTATCATCACAACGATATTTACGGGCTTGTCGTCAAGCGCCCCGTAGCTGATGCCCTTTTTCGTTTTGCCGAGGGCCGCCACGATGTTGTCGACCGACGCAATCTTTGCGTGCGGCACGGCTATGCCGAGGCCGATCCCCGTGGAGAGTATGCTCTCGCGGTCCAGGATCGCCTGCAAAAGAGCGTCCCCGTCGTGGACCTCCGGGGCGCTTGCCAGCACCTCCACCATCTCCTTTAGCACGTCGTCCTTGGACGTGCTTTTGAGCTCGACGATCCTCTCCGGCGTCACCAGGTCCGCAATTCTCACCATATCCGTTCCTCCAACAAATGCCGAATGCCGCTGTAGTGAAGCGGCATCACCGCCGGTCGCACGCCGCAAAGCCCCTCGTTCCCCGCGCGTACGAAACACGATTCTACCCCTCGGCACCCGCAGGTAACAGAACTTTTTACTCGGATGCCGCCGGGGAGGCTTCACCCCCCTTTTTGCTACGGGGGCCACGGGCGTTGCCCAAGGCAATCAACTGACCTTCCGCGGGCGAGGCGTGCCTCGCCCCTGAAGAAAAAGGCCCGCCCGGGATTCCGGACGGGCCTTTTGATTTTAAGCCCGGCGATACCTACTTTCGCACGTAAGCACTATCATCGGCGCAGGATGCTTAACTGCCGTGTTCGGAATGGGAACGGGTGTTTCCATCCTGCTATGGTCACCGGACAATTTTCAAAAAGCTATTCGCTCTCTTCAGAGCCGCTTTCGAGTTCCTGGATATTGTCATCTGAAGGCGCCTGGACTTCGGATTCGTCGGGCACCTCGGCTTCTTCGGCCGTCTCACCCTCGGCGGTCCCGGCCGGTTCAGCCTGCTCAGGAATATCCACTTCTTCCTCAGGCGCCTCGCTGTCGGCGCCTTCGAGAGCCTGCGCACCGGTTTCGGGGGATTCGACCTTCTCCTCCTCCGTCGCCGACTTTTGGGCGTCGGCCGCGACCGGCTCCACGTCAACCGGCTCGTTGTCGGCGCCTCTCCTGGTCACATTCGTCCAGGAGATAAACAGCAGGACGCTTCCGGACTCCTCTATGCGATCGGCATAGATGGTCACGTTTTTCGAGTAAAAGGGAAAGACATTCGTGGTTTTCGAGCATTCGACGCCGTACTCGGGGACCGTCGCCGACCACACGGGGCTCGCATGGACGGTTGCGGTCTGGGCACAGCCGACAGACAGCATGCTTACGGCAGCCAGCGCCGTCATCGCGATAACCACTGGAGCAGCTTTCATATTGCGCTCCTACTCCTTGGCCTTGTCCTTGGGCATATCCTCGGGGCTTATGACCTCCGTCGGGAGGCGCTTGAGATCGACCGCGAGGGTGTTTACAGCGCCTGCCTCGACGCCGATACTTGCGGAGAAACTCTTGTACCCGAATTTCTTGAGTCCCAGCAGATGCTTGCCGGCGGGGATGATGACGTCCTGGACCCTGTCGGCCCTTTTGATCATCCCGTAGAGCGCATCGTCGACGTAGATTTCAGCGCCTTTGACGTTAACACTTAGCTCCAGTATGCCGGTATTCTCTGCGAGCTTGGCAGGCGCCTGAGCGGAACTTGTCCCCGGCAGGACACAACCAGCCGCCGCCACAAGGACGAGAACGGCCACCGCGATCTTGGAGTACATAGACTTCTCCTTTCAAGCCCTGTTTCGAGGACTTCCCCTGTCTTTATGGAACAACCCGAAGCCGCATTGGGCGGTCGGGAATATGAAGATTCGGGAAAAGCGGGCATACACACGAAAGAAAGGAATTAGTGTGGTCAAGCCGATGGCCCGATTAGTACCGGTCAGCTTAAGACGTTGCCGTCCTTACACACCCGGCCTATCAACCTGGTAGTCTTCCAGGAGGCTCATAGGGATGTCTATTTTTGGAGAAGGCTTCACGCTTATATGCTTTCAGCGTTTATCCGTTCCGAACTTAGCTACCCAGCGGTGCCGCTAGCGCGACAACTGGAACACCAGAGGTCCGTCCGTCCCGGTCCTCTCGTACTAGGGACAGCCCTCC
>JAGHCE010000230.1 GCA_021160625.1 Planctomycetota bacterium
GGCGTCGACGTGGGCCGCACGAGGTTCGAGGCGTTTGTGCTGTCGGGGCTTATCACGGGCCTTTCGGTGGCGCTTGCGGGGCCGATCGGCTTCGTGGGGCTCGTGGTGCCGCACATTACGAGGATGGTCGTGGGGTCCGATCACAGGTTCCTTTTTCCCGCGAGCCTCGTTTCCGGGGCGGCCTTTCTGATGCTGGCGGATGCGGCGGCGCGAGCGATAAAGCCCGGCGTCGAGCTGCCGGTGGGGATACTCACCGCCGGAATCGGCGGCCCGTTTTTCATCTGGCTGTTGCGGTCACGCAGGAGGAGGTACTTTGAATAGCGCTTCTCCTGCACTGCGGGCCAGAGACGTCCACTTTTCCTACGGCGGCGCCGGGGAGGCCGTTTCCGGCATTACGCTTGACATCGCGCACGGCGAATATGTCTGGATTATCGGGCCCAACGGCTCAGGCAAGACGACGTTCCTGCGGCTGCTTTCGGGGGTCCTCGGGCCTTGTGAGGGACGTGTCGAGATTCTCGGCCGGGACGCCGCGGCGATGGGCGCCCTTGAAAGAGCACGTGCGGTGGCGGTCGTCCCGCAGGGCTCGGGGGTCATCTTCCCCTTCACGGTGGAGGAGATCGTGCTGATGGGCAGGTTCCCGCACCTCGGACCCTACGGTTTCGAGAGCGCCGCCGACATTGCCGTTGCGCGCGAGGCTATGAGGGTTACACAGACGGCCCGGTTCGCCGACCGTGCGATACAGGACCTCTCGGGGGGCGAGAGGCAGCGGGTGATAATCGCGCGCGCGCTGGCACAGGAGGCCGACATCCTGCTCTTAGACGAGCCGACGGCCTTTCTCGACATCAAGCACCAGGTGGAGATAACCGCCCTCGTGCGCAACCTCAAGACCGAGAAGAACCTTACCGTCGTCGCGACGAGCCACGACCTCAACCTCGCCTCGGCGTTTTCGGACAGGCTGGTGCTGCTCAAGGACGGGCGCGTATTCGCGGCGGGCGGGCCCGACGAGGTCCTCCGGGAGGACGTCCTCTCACAGGCTTACGACACCGACGTCTACGTGGGGGAATGGGAAGAGGGGCGCTTCGTAACGCCGAGAATCCCCGAATACAGGAAGAGCAAATGAAACGGCACTTGAAGGCTTTCACACTTATTGAGCTCCTGGTCGTCATCTCCATCATATCTATACTTTCGGCGCTGTTGCTGCCGGCCCTGACGCGGGCGAGGATTGCGGCCAGGTCCGTCAACTGCAAGTCCAACCTGCGGCAGATCGGGATGGCCGTCGAGATGTTCAAAACAGACCACCATGATTTCTATCCCAGGGTCTGCGACAACGCTTTTCTCACCTTCTGGTGGGGAAAGAGGGCCGGCTACGGCAAGGACGCCGCCGTGGACTTTTCGGCCGGGTATCTCTCCAAGTATATGCCGGGCGGGCGGATCGGTATGTGCCCGCAATTCGCTATGGGCCGAGTCGAGCTGGTCGCCGCCGGCGCAACGTCGGGCTACGCCTACAACTCCTACTACATCGGCGGCAGCGGTGACGAGATACTCCCCGACTGGTCGAACTGGCCCGGTATGCCCGCCAAGGGCGGCCAGGTGGCCCGGCCCTCGCAGACGATTATGTTCGCCGACAGCGCCACGGTAAATGACATAACAAAACCCAGCCGCCTCAGGGAAAACTGGCTCCTCGACCCCCCAAGCCTCAACTACAATCCCCCCGCCCCTTACCTGCGACAGGCCGTCGTCCACTTCAGGCACGGCGGGTTTGCAAACGTCCTTTTCTGCGACGGCCACGTCGTATCGATGACCCCCCACGAGCTCTGGGCCGTTCTCGACGGCACCCTCGGCTGGCTCGGCGCCGACGACGAACTCTACGACCGTCGATAAGGGGTCTTCGACCCCTTTCTGCTATGGGGGCCGCGCGCGTTGCGCGCGGCAATCAACTGACCTTCCGCGGGCCAGGCGTTGTGCGGTGCCAGGAGATAGTATACAAGTTGTGCCACGACATGGTATACAGTTTTGGGTATCCTCTGGAGCGGAAAGGAGGGTACTCGGATGCCGTGGAGAGAGATCAGCAAGGTGGAATCGAGGATGCTTTTTGTAAAGGCGGTGGAATCTCGGCGCTGGAGTTTCAGCCGGGTCTGCCGTCGTTTTGGGATCACACGCGTAACCGGTTACAAGTGGATGAGGCGATATTGGAGTGAGGGCGAGCAGGGGCTTTACGACCGCAGCAGGCGGCCTCACGCAGTCACCTGTTCCACCGACGGCGCGGTTGTGGATGCGCTTTTGGAGGAACGCGAGGCGCATCCCTACTGGGGTGCGCGCAAGCTGTGCAAGCTGCTGGAGAGAAGGGGCATTGCCTCTGTGCCGGAGCGCACGGCCAACCGGATCTTGAAGCGCGCGGGGCTTGTGGAGCCTCGCATACGGCGGGAGGCGGCGGTGGGGCGTTTCGAGCGGCCGAGGCCGAACGATCTCTGGCAGATAGACCACAAGGCGGCCATACACGGCAAGTGGGCCAGGCGTTGCGTGCCCTTTGTGGTATTGGACGATCACAGCAGGTACCTGGTGGGGCTTGATGCCTTGCCGGACAAGGGGCTGGTCTCGACGTGGCGGGCGATGTGGGAGGTACTGGGGCGGCACGGTTTGCCGAAGGCGGTTCTAAGCGACAACGATTCGGTGTTCCATGGCGGCAACGGTCCGTCTCAGTTTGAGGTACGTCTGATGCGGCTGGAAATAGCGGTGCTTCACGGCAGGCCGTACCATCCCGAGACGCAGGGGAAGGTTGAGAGGTTCAACGGTACGCTTGAGAGGGAGTTGCTGCGGGATGGTTGTTTTGAGACGGTGGAGGAAGTGCAGAAGGGGTTCGACGGTTTCCGGTGGGAGTACAATTTCTATCGGCCTCACGAGAGCCTCTCAATGGAGGTGCCCGGGAGCATATACCGCCCAAGTCGGCGCGAGAGGCCGCAAGAGCTTCCCCAGATGGAGTATCCGTCAGGAGCGGTGCTTCGGAAGGTGGATAAGGACGGCTGGGTTCGCTGGAAGGGTGCGAAGATAAACGTGGGTCGTGGTCTGTTCAAGGAATGGGTAGAGGTTCGCGAAGGCGCCGAGTGCGTGGAGGTCTACTACGGGCCGAACCGGATAAGCGGCGCGAGGCCGGAAGGCGCCAATGGAAGCGGCAAGGAGGCAACAGGCGGGGGAAACCCCGCTTCGGCCTACGGCCTCAGCCGCGTTCCCCCCGCCTCAAACTGTATACCATGTCGTGGCACAACTTGTAAACCATGTCATGGCACTTGACA
>JAGHCE010000061.1 GCA_021160625.1 Planctomycetota bacterium
GGTAAAAGAAATCTCCTGCGGAGCGACATTCACAGCGGTTATCTGTTTGATGTATCCCCGTACCATGGCCGTGCGGAACAGATAGGCGTAGACCACCTCACCCGCGATCTCGCGACCGTCGCCTCGGAACGGAGTAGCGGTAAGGCTCACAACCTTGGCGTTGGGGAACCGTTCAAATACGCGTTCCCAGCTCCTGGCCACGTTGTGGTGCCCCTCGTCGACCATAATCAGGTCGAAGAAATCTTCCGAGAAAGCAGGGAGCCATCGATCCGCACTACTCGCGAGTTGCTGGATATTGGTGACGACGATGTGCGAGTTCTCACAGTCATGGATATTCGCATCCTGACCGTCCAGGACGGCTGTGTACGGACCATGGTTCACATCGGTAAGAACGCGCGTTGAAGCCCAGAAACAATCTCGCCCAGCAATGTCGAACGCCGTGGAGATGCCACGGCGAATTTCAAGGTTCGGCGCAATCACCAGGACTCGGCCTTGGGCTATCCCGAAGGGCAGTAGGGCCATGAGACCCGTCTTGCCACAGCCCACCGGAATTTGAAGAATGGCGTGCTCGGAACTGTTGCGGAAATGCTGGCGCGTGCGAAACCATCCCTCGACCTGGGGATCACGCAAGTCGGAGTTACCCTGGATGAAGGCTCGGGTGTCGTTAAAGAATCTTGCTATTTCCTCGTTCGTCATTCGCTCGGACTTTTCTGGATTTCTGTATTATTCAATTGGTCGACGGGAGCACTGGCATTGGTACCCGGATCCGCGTTCGATAATTCTTCGAGTTCAAACAAATCGTGGCTTCGCCGTGAAACCCCAATGCCATTTTCAATGAGGAGCAAAACCAGTTGTTCACCGCTCATCAGTCCGACGGGCGTGGCATCCGGCCTGGCGGCTTCCTTTCGTGCGCCAGCGCTGAACCCACTGGTCGTGATGATGAGTCCCTGCTCGTGGGTTCCGAGGCTTCCCCGGACCTGTTGGACGACCGGAGCCTGTACGTTACGCTTCCATTTCTTTACCTGAATGGCCATTCTCGTGCGAATGACATCACCTACAACCAAAGTGCCACGGACATCGATACCACCATCCTTACTACGGCTAGTGACCTCGATTTCCTCGAAACCCATCTCTGCCAGGAGTCTCGCAATCAATTCCTCAAACGCATCCCACTCCGTTTCGAGTAGACGCTTATGCAACGCCTGGCGCACCTTTTTGTTGTGTTGCTCTATCTCAAAAACAAGCCCTCGCCCCATCCAACGGGAGAGGCCTACGAATCCCTTACCGTGCTGAACAAAGCGCGGTTGTTCTCCGCGTTTTCGGTAGCGTTTGATTTCGGTCAGGATCTGAGCGTACATTGACGCTTCCGGTGTCTTGCCCTCGCTAACCAGCCAGCCCAGCTCAAGAGCCTTGTCGGTAATTGCCCGGTAATGCATCGGTCGCTTTTTGCCGAATTTTTCCAGCACCTTCTCGGCGGAATCCGTGAAAGAGTAAGTCTTGGTTTGTATCTGGTTAGCCTTCAAAGAAGTGCCCTTGGGTTGAGCATCACCGGCAGTCTTATCGGGGAGCCCAAATGTTTTAAGGCCGAAAGTTTGGGGTGCATGGAGTATGAAAGGCGAATCCTCCCCCATTTTCTTGATATCCGAATAGAGCCTGGCGCTTACTGTCGCTGTTGGAGTCTTTCCGGTGCTTTTCCAGAGGCCCTTCGAGAGAATGCGATCCGTAATATCCTGAGTGTGAAGAGCCTCTCCAGCCTCTTCCAATACTGTAATGATCGCATCTTTGACTCCCATAAACTTGACCTCCAAAGGTTTGGTCACGCCACAAAATCGACGTTACACTCCGGCCTCCTCATAGGTGACTCCAAAAATCGTGTCTGACAACCACTTCTTGAAGCTGGGATTGTCGCTGAACTGCTTGAACAGTTCCGTATGATCCGCCAGCATTCCTATGACCACTTTCTGCAGCGCCCGGTCGTGCTCCAGCCGCGCCGCTGCCTTGTCGCTATTCTTTATAGCGTTCTGGTACGCTTTGTCCGCTGCGACCTTGCCTGGGATTTCCTCAGCGATCACTTGGCGGATGCGGTCGGCGTCCTCCCACTCGATGTTTCCGAACCGGTCGTTGAACGTCTTGATGATATTGCTCAGCGCGTCCAATTCCGCTTCGGGCTTGCGCCCGCCACCGCTGGTGGGCACCGGGCCGATCTCGGCTTCCTCGTCGGGCAGAGTGAGTTTCATCGCCTGCTGAACCTCCGCCCTGTAGCTGTCCATATCGATGGACTCGAGAATGCCCTTGGACAGGTCCTCCTCCACCGGAGCAGGCAGCTTGGGGATGAGGAAGTTCAGGAAAATTGACAGCTTCTCCCACTCCGCATTGGTGTACGGCAATATGGACGCTAAAAACTGGTACGTCCGAGTGAACGCTTTGGCTTTTCCCTTGAAGTCGACCTGCCCATCTTCATCCAGCTCTTCGTTGTAGACAGCAACGCATGCGTCGAGGATCGGATCGAGCTTGTCGCGGTCCTCGCCGTCAAGAAACCGTCTGACCAACTCATCAATTTGCGTATCGATGTATACCTGATATCCGTCGAGGGCAGCCTTCAGGTCGTGAAGCTTGTTCGGGTCGGTCTCTTCGCTCAGCACTGTGGTACGATAGTAGTCGGCAAATGCCAGTGTGATCGTGTCAGCGTCGTTCATGAAGTCCAGCACGAACGTGTCGGTTTTCAGGGGGTGGGCCCGGTTAAGTCGAGACAAGGTTTGTACGGCCTTAATGCCGGAAAGCATCTTGTCCACGTACATCGTATGCAGCAGGGGTTCGTCGTAGCCGGTCTGGAACTTGTCGGCTACGATCAGAAACCGGTACGGGGACTTTTCGGGAACGTCCTTGATTTCCTCCGCCTTGAAATAGGCCTCGATCTTGCCGCTCGGGAACCCGTTCAGTGAGGCCTCGGTGATCTTCTTGCCGTTCTCTTCGAAATCGGAGAAAGCGACAATGGCGCGGTACGGACTTTTTCGCTCCTTGAGGTACGCTGAGATCGCTTCGAAGTACTGGATCGCCCGTTTAATGCCGCTACAAATCACCATCGCCCGCGCTTGCCCACCGATTTTCCGCCGCGCGATCACCTGCTCGTGGAAGTGGTCGACCATGATTTCGGCCTTCTGCCGGATCGCATGGTCGTGCGACTCAACATACCGCCGCAGCTTCTTTTTCGCTTTTTTTGTATCAAACTCCGGATCGTCTTCCACAGTCTTCATCAGCCGATAATAGCTCTCCACCGGCGTGTAGTTGGCCAGCACATCCAGAATGAACCCCTCCTGGATCGCCTGCTTCATTGTGTAACTGTGGAACGGTCGGTGGGGCACCTTCCCGTCGACCGGCTCGCCGGGGATGCCGAAGATCTCCAGTGTCTTGTTCTTGGGCGTGGCCGTGAACGCAAAATAACTGGCGTTACCCAGCATCTTCCGCGATACCATGATCTTGTTGACCTTGTCCTCGAAGGTCTCCTCTTCATCGTCCTCTCCGCCTTGTTCCGACAGGGCCATATGCATCTTCGCGGAGGTCTTTCCGCCCTGACTGGAATGGGCCTCGTCGATGATGATGGCGAACTTCTTTCCGCGATGTTCGTCCCCGATTTCATCAAGGATGAACGGGAATGTCTGCACCGTCGAGATGATGATCTTCTTGCCCGAACGTAGGAACCCGCTGAGCTGCCGCGTCTTGCTGCCCGAGTCGCCAGTCACCGCCCCGACCACTGATGACACCTGTGCGAACTGCCGGATCGTGTTGCGGATTTGCTTGTTCAGCACGCGCCGGTCGGTGATAACCACGACCGAGTCGAAAGTGGGGGTTCCGCCGTCTTCAAGCCCTATCAGCTGGTGGGCAAGCCAGGCGATGGAGTTGCTCTTGCCGCTGCCGGCGGAATGCTGAATGAGGTATTTCTCTCCCGCGCCTTTGGCGGCTGCATCGGCCAGGAGCTTGCGCACCACATCCAGCTGGTGGTAACGCGGGAAGATCTGCTTGGGTGGTTTCTTCCGGCCGCGTTCGTCCTTTTCCACCACGATTTGGGCGTAGTTCTCCAGGATGTCAGTCAGGCCGGTCTTGGTGAGAATCCGTTTCCAGAGATAGTCCGTCTTCAGTCCATGGGGATTCGGTGGATTACCCGCCCCGTCGTTGAAACCCTGGTTGAACGGCAGGAACCATGAATTTTTGCCCTTGAGATGCGTGCACATCCGCACCTCGTGGTCGTCTACGGCAAAGTGCACCACGCACCGCCCGAACTTGAAGAGCGGCTCGTTGGGGCTGCGGTCCCGCTTGTACTGCCGTACGGCGTCGTCGACGGTCTGCTTGGTCAGCGAGTTTTTCAGCTCGAACGTCGCCACCGGCAGGCCATTGATGAAAATGGCCAGGTCCAGCGCAAGCTGCCCCTCATCCTGGCTGTAGCGAAGCTGGCGCGTCACACTGAAGATATTGGCTGCGTGAAGCTCCGCCGCCTTGGTGTTGCCCGGCGTAGGTGTGCCATAGAACAGGTCCAGGCTCAGCGCCTGGTGTTTGATGCCCTTGCGGAGGACGTCGATCACGCCTCGCTTGGCAATCTCCGCGTCAAGACGATGGAGGAACTGCGTGCGCTTCGGGCAGTCCTGGTCCAAGGCGATGGCTTCTGCCACTTCAGGCTGGGTTGATTTCAGAAACTCCCGCAGTTTAGCCAGGTCAACCACGTGCTCGCGGCTGTAATCGTCATTCGTCCCCTGCACGTAACCCGCCTCGTTGACGAGAGATTCGACAATAAGCGTCTCCAGACCCTTTTCGCTGGTATCAGTTACTGCCATGGCTTACCCCCGTCACTTTCGGCACGAAGCCTTTTTCCTTCATCCAGCCGATTGCGCTGTACCAGCGATCTTTGCCGATCCGTTGCTTGGATGGATGCCAGTGGTGGAGCACCTGTTCGACGATGCTATCTTCACTTGCCTCTTCATCATTGGCCAACAGGTCTTCCCACGCGCTGTAAAGCGTCACCACGATCTCACATCGTTCCGTGTCGAGTTTGCGGAACATCTCGATGATATTCGAGAATTCTTCCTCGATGTCTGCGAAGTACCGGCTGAAATAGGTCTTCTGGCCACCCGCTTTGGCCAGAGGAACGTACTGGTAGCGCCCTTGGATCTTCCGAGCGGCATACCACTTCTGCTTCTTCATCTGGCCGTCGATGGAGCGAAGGGCGCGGTTGTCGTAGGGTCCCGCGGCCTGGCGATAGTACGTTGATCCGGTGTCCACACCGCATCGCTTCTCGCACAGAAAGATCAACTTCTCGAACTTGACATGACCGAACGTCGGTTCAGCGTGGAGCCGGTGAACGATTTCAGCGGCAAAGACAGA
>JAGHCE010000058.1 GCA_021160625.1 Planctomycetota bacterium
AGACCGTCCAGCACATCAAGCTCGCCAACCAAACGATAACCGTCAAGGGCTACGCGGAAAAGATGATCACCTCCGATCTCGGCACGTGGTACGGGAGCTTCTATACACGCGCCGACGACCTCACCGCCGCCTACGACAAGCTGGAGGCGGACGGCACCAAGGTTCTGGCGTGGCTGCGGCAGGCCGGCGTCAAGAAGGATGAGATGGAAGTCGGCTGTGTCGCGACGAAGGTGCTTTACGAGAAAACGGACAAGGGCCAGGACACCAATGCCGTCGAGGGATACCGTCTGAGCCGCTGGGTGAAGGTCTCCTCGACCGACGTGGCGCTCATCTCGCGGCTGGCCAGGGAGTCGACGGGCCTCATCAAGGAGGGCGTCCGGTTTGGTTCATCAAGCCCCGACTACATCTACACAAAGATCGACGACCTGAAGATCGAGATGCTGGGGCTGGCGACAGCCGACGCGCGCCGCCGCGCCGAAACGTTGGCGGCGGAGTCCGGCGCCAAGGTGGGCAAGCTCCGTTCGGCGCGCCAGGGCGTCTTCCAGATTACCGCCGCCTATTCCACCGAGGTCACAGGCTACGGCCGCTACGACACCTCCACCATCGACAAGACCATCAAGGCGGTCGTTACGGTTGACTACTCGATAGAGTGACGCGGGCGGGCCGGACCACGCCGGGCGCCGGGCGCTGTTACGGCGTGCCGGCGGCTGCGCCGAGCCGGTAGGCGGCCTCAAGCGTTTGGGGATGCTTCTCGATATCGCCTTTGGCGTCTACGCCGTCGATGCAGACGTCGCCTGCGAACTCCATATCCAGCGTGAGGTAGAAATACTTCATCACCTTCATGAGGCAGTCGAACGTGCCGGGCGACTTGAACGCACCGGCAGAAACCAGGTAGCCCCTTCGCCCGACGCCGTCGGTCGCCTCGATGCGTTTCTTCAGCCTGTACTTGCGCATCCAGATACACTGGCAGCGGTCGACAAGGGCCTTGGCCTGCGCCGGGACGCCCATAAAGTACACGGGGCAGGCCATAATAATCCTGTCCACGCTGAGAAACCTCTCGTAGAAAAACGGATAGTCGTCCTGGATGACGCACTCGCCGGTCTTTTCGCAACCGCGCTTTTCGAGACAGGGGCTCACCTGGAAGTCGTGCAGGATGACCTTTTCGACCTCGGCGCCGGCACAGAGGGCTCCGCTTACTGCGCGGTCAAGGAGGGCCTCGCTGTTGCCGCCACGCCGGGGGCTGGTGGATATTGCGAGGACTCTTACGCCTTCCAAGGGGGTACTCTCCTCAAGAGACATCAGCGACTATTTCGACGTCGGGGCCCGCCGCTACGGTGCGAAATTAAGCGGCGCCGACATACCCCACAGGTTATGCAGGTTGCACTCGGCCACCACGTCAATGCGCTTGCCGGTCGCCAGGGTGAGGGTGAGCGTGACGTCCGGACGCTGCCAGACGGGCGCCAGCGTTACAAATGACACCATATCGGTATCGACAAAGAGGCGCATCCACGAGATGTGGTGGGCGATCGTCATAGGGTGGTCGGGCATAGAGAAGCTTATCTTGAAGGGCTCGGTAGGCTTTATCTCGTCAGGGACGTCGATTCGGATGCAGTGCTCCTTTTCGACGGCGGTCATATTTTCCGTATCACCGATGCGGCGGATAGGGCGACCGTCAAGGTCGGAGATTTCGGTCGGCTTGCCGATGCCGCCGAGCTGGCCCAGGATCAGCGGGCTGCAGAGGGTGCCGAGAAGAACCTTGCGCCTGGGTATCTCTATCATAATGGCCTCCTCCTCAAGTCAGGTCCCAAGCACCGCGTGTCCCCGCACGGTTTTCCCTATTATGCGGATTTCACCACAGGTGAAAGCAAAAAAGCCGTGGGCCGGCGAAGACCCGCACCACATCGTTGTATAGGGCGCGCTTTCGCGCACGCGGAATAAATCTCAAGGGGCGAGGGGAGTCTGGCCCGCGGAAGGTCGGTAGACTTCCCGGCACAAGGTGCCGGCCGCTATAGCAAAAAGGGGGCGAAGATTCCTCACTGGCGGGCAAGCCATCAGTGCCACACAGTCTCCGTGTGGAGCGAGTTCGCCAGCCGCAGGAGGGCCCCCCCCTACGTTACCTGAGCGTGACTTCCAGGGTCGTGCCGTGTTTGAGCGTGACGGGTTTGTCGATGACTACTCTCAGCACGCGGCCGTTATCCTTTGGCGGAAGCGTCTTGCCCGTTTCGGTGCGAAAGACAGCCTGGGCCTTTTTGCCCGGAACCAGTTTGGCCTTCACTCTCACCCCGCCGAGTCTGACTGTGCATTTTGCGGGGAGCGGTTCGGCAAGCGCCACGTCGAGTTCGCCGACCTCGAGCGTTCCGTACTTCGCCTGGAGCGAAAATCGTTTGTCCCTTTTGGTGAAGTGCTGGGAGTAATTGCCCCAGCTGGACGCCACACTCCAGAACGAGCGGAACCTATCCGCGTGAATGCGCGGCGCGAAGCCGATGCGCTTCTCGGCGCCGTTGTACGAAAAGCCCGAAAGCGCCGTCAACACGGCGTAACTCGCCATCGACCGCGCATAGTGATGCCCGCACTCGAACTCGTCCCAGGGGTTTCGCCTGTCGCCGCGATGCCTCTCGCGCACCCCCCGAACGATCGCAAGGCCCTCGTCGAGGAGACCCTCATAGATCATGTGGCTTGCGACCTGGTACTCGATGCCGCACCAGACCTCGTCGGCGTACATGAAGGGGTGCCCCGGGCGGGCGCCTCTGGGCCATGAGCCGATAAGAAGCCCCGCCTCGTCGCGCACGGCATAAACCCGCAGCGTGCAGGGGTGGTCGGAGAGGTCGGCCTTCCAGTTGTATTTGAAGACCGACTTGAGCGCCTTGCGGATGTTGTGCCTCTTGTAGAGGTTCCCGAGTCCGAGCATGGCGGCGTACCACTGGCCGAGGAGTTGGTCGCTGATGCAGCCCTTTCCGAACTGCTGGCGGGGCCATGGGAACTTCCCGTCGCGACCGGCGTTCTCGGCCAATTCTCTGTATCTTTGAGGCCAGGCTTTGTGCGCTTCAGGATAGACCTTTTGCTCGTAGTACTCGCCGTTGAAGAGCACACTGTCGGTCCATTCGGAGCCCTTTGCGAAGAGCTTGCGGTAATCGTCGGCCGCTTTGATGTCGCCGACGACCTTCGCGATCTCCTCCGCCGCGCGAAGCGCCCCGAGGTAGAGGCTTCCCATCATCGTGTTCGGGCCGTAGAACTCGATGTCGTAGGTGTTGTGCTGCATGCCGTCCATGACGCCGTTACGCCCCGCGTCCCAGTATTTCCATGCGAACTCGAGGGCCTTCTTGGCCTTGGGCCAGATTCCTTTTAGCCACTTGACGTCGCCCGAAATGAGATAGTCGCGCCAGACCTGGATCACGCCACCCATCTGTCCGTCGGCCGCGGGGTTAAAGTCGAAATCGGGCTTTGCCCCCAGCGGCAACGGCAGACGGAACTGGATGAAACCGTCCTCGCGCATCGCGTGGTTGTAGTCGGCCTCGCGCTGCGAACGCTGCAGGCGCGGGAAGAGGTACGCAAGCGCCTGCGCGTAGTTCCATACGTGCGTGCACGAGCCCTCGCAAGAGCCCGATGTGTTGCTGCAGCCCTCGAAGCCGTAGAACGTCCCGTCGGTAAGCTTGACGCAGGTGGGGGTCTTCAGAATCGAGATGTTTGCGCTCACCGAGTCGAGAACGTAAGCCGGCAGCGTCGAGGAGAAAAGTGCGTCGTGAAAAGCAGCCGTCTCGTCGTGCAGGCGTTTCATATTTTTGGCGACGTAGGACGCCACGTTCCAAGCGTTGCACCAGACGCCCGCGTACCAGTTCTTCCACGACGGCGGCGCGCACGCGCAGTCCTTGTTCCCCCAGTAGCGCTGGAAGTTGGGGAAATGCCACGCGTATAGAAACGGCACCGTGACCGACTTGCACGCGGGTATGCGCACCGTGACCGCAAGTGTGCCGGTTATTGTCCGGCCCTTTGCCTTCGGCGGGAACGGCTCGTACGCCATGCCCCGCCAGAGCGCGTCGGTGTGGTCCTCAGGCCACGAGGGAAGAACCGATGGGCGGTGACCGATGGCGGCCAGGGCCACCGAACCCGAAAGCGGCGACGTTTCGTCGAGCCCCTCACAGGTCATGTAAAGCCCCGAAAGAGAGGAGGCCTTTCGCGCCGAGTTCACGCGGTCGCCGTGGTCTTTGTCCTTGCGAAACACCCCGTCGGTCATCCCGAAAGGCTCTACGCCCACGGGGTTTGACGTGGTGGCGAAGACCGTTGCCTCGACCGCGCGCGACGACACGTTTTCGAGGCGATAGGAGAATATCGCGACGGGAATGCCGGAATCCTTTTCGTTAAGCGGGACAAAGGGGTTCCACGCCTCAAGCGCGACCTTCACGGGGACCTTCGGGTCCGACATCTCGACAAAGGCAAACGGAAACTCGCCGCGGAAGGAGACGTTCCTAAAATGCGGCATGCCCTCTCCGGTGAAGCGCGTTATCGAGTGTCCCTCGCCGACGAACGAACCCTCAATCGGCCCCTGTAGGACGCGGGTGATGTCCTTCTTCCCCGAGCGGACCCGCACCGCGAAGAAGGAATTCCTGACGACGTTACCTTTTGCAGGGCGGTTCTGGATTTCGAAATCGCGCAGCTGCCCCCAACCACCGAGGCTTACCATCCCAGTGCCGATGCCGCCCAGGGGGAACGCTATCTCGTCGAGATTGCGGCCCGAGTAGGTTATCTGGGGCCCGAGGTCGTAAAGGTCACGCTGCGAATAGGGAATCCTGTCGCTGTCCATGTGCCACCCGTCTTTCTATAGGTTGGTTTTGAAGCGGATGGTAATATAAACTTCGCGACGAATCTGTCCACAAGATTCCGGGCCATCCGAATAGCCTTCGTAGAGGCGCCGCTTGCCGCGCCCTCGGAAGGTCAAGTAATTGCCGCAGACAACGTCTGCGGGCCCCATAGCAGGAAGGGGTCGAAGGCCCCCCCTGATAGGTCGATGCGTTTCTTGCACCGGTGCGGGCGGGGGCTATACTCAGGACAAGTGCGGTTCAACCGGAAGGGAACTCGAGGTCCACGGGGACGGTCCTCGTTTGTGTGCGGGGCATAGGCGCTTCTGGTGAAAAGATGCTCTCTTTGGTAACGGTTCTGGTTGCAGGCGGAAAGATATGCATTGGGGAAAAGGCGGCGCTAAGCTCCATTCGATAGTGGCGGTGTTGATTTTGGCCGTCGGGATATGGATTGCGTTTTCCTTCCACACCGGCCCCGGGAGAACTCCGGCGCACCCGGAGCAACCCTCCACCGCCGAAGCCGCCCCGGATGCCGCCGCGCGCGCCGAGCCGCTGACGATCGATCTCTACTGCAACCGCCCGGAGGCCGCCCCCGGCGACACCGTGCGCGTCGCCGCCCGGATTACGATCGACCCCGGGTGGCACATAAACTCGAACAAGCCCCTCGATGATTACGCACCCGCCACCGAGATTACCCTGAAGGAAACTGGAACGGCGCACTTAGAGAAAGTCACCTATCCCGCCGGCGGCCGGGTCGCATCGGCGGCCGGTAATGAAACGCTTTCGGTCTACGAGGGGACTCTCTGGGTTGAGGCCGTCGTCAGGGTCGACAAGGGCGCGCCGTCCGGGGAAACCACGCACGATTTCCAGGTCCGCTGGCAGGCCTGCAGCGGCGAGCAATGCCTAATACCGCAGACGGCTCTCCTTTCGGTACCGCTGGCGGTGGACCCGGACGCCGAGAGCCGGCAAAAGCACCAGTCGCTTTTTGACAGCCTCGACGCCGACCGCAGCAAGAGGCAGTAGGAACGAGTTTCCAGACAGAGTCTAAACGGTGCACACCCGTGGGAAGCGTTTCCTGCTTCAGATTTCTTCTGTGACCGGTGAAGTTATCGTCAACGAAAAAGGCGTCTCCGTGGAAATGCCTTTTGTGTTTTCCTTCAACCAGGCTGTGCAAAACGCGAAATGATACTCTCGGCGGTTTTCATACCGTCAACGGCGCTCGACGTGATGCCTCCGGCGTAGCCCGAACCCTCGCCTGCCGGATACACCTTGCCGGTGGAGACCGACTGCCGGGTTTCCTTGTCCCTTGTTATCCGCACGGGGCACGACACACGCGCCTCGACGCCGACCAGGAGCCCGTCTTTCACAAATCCGGGCAGTTTCCGGTCGAAAACGGACAGCGCAGCCCGAATCGCCTTCGAAACGAAGTCGGGCACTATCTTCGTTAGGTCCGCCGACACGATGCCCAAGGGGTAGGAGCACTCCGGGAGCGAGGCGCTCTTTCGCCGCCTGAGGAAGTCGGCCGCCCTCTGTGCCGGCGCACGGTAGTCGCCGGCCACCTCGAACGCCGCCTGCTCCAAGCCGCGCTGGAACGAAACCCCCGCAAGCGGCCCACAACTCCCGATGTCGTCGGGGCCGACGGTTACAATGAGTGCGGCGTTGGCAAAGCGCCCGGCGCGCCCGGAAGCGCTTGCGCCGTTCGTGGAGAGGTGCCCTTCTTTCGAAATCGCCGGCACGATTGCCCCTCCCGGGCACATACAGAAGCTCGCCACGGCGCGCGTCCCGGCGGATGCCCTGGTGGAGATGATGTACTCGGCCGGCGGCAAGGCACCTCGGGCCCGGCAGTAGATCGCGCGGTCGATGACGTCCTGTGGGTGCTCTATCCGCAGGCCGACCTGGAAGGGCTTTGCCTCAAGTGCCACTCGCTGTCCCACAAGCGTCTCGAAAAGCCCCCTTGCCGAGCTTCCCGGCGCAAGCACCACGACACCGGCCGCGACGTGCTCTTCCCCCGATTCTACGCCACGGGCAGCGCCGCCCGAGTCCACGAGGAGCCTTTCAACCTTGAAGCCAAACCGGAACTCGCCGCCGAGGTCCGTGATCCTGCGGTGCAGCGTCTTTATCACGCCCGGCAGCAGGTCGCTGCCGATATGAGGCCGCGCGTCGACGAGGATGGACTCCGGCGCGCCGCACTCCGAGAGGACCTCTAAGACGTGCCGCACACTGGCGTCGTGTATGCGGGTAGTGAGCTTGCCGTCGCTGTAAGCGCCTGCACCTCCCTCGCCGAAGAGGAGATTGCTCTCGGGATTTATGCCCTCACCGCCGACGAGCGCCGCCACGTCCGCACCGCGCTTTTCCACCGGCTGCCCGCGCTCGACGACCAGAGGCCGGTAGCCGCCCTCGGCCAATAGCAGCGCACAGAAAAGCCCCGCAGGCCCCGCACCCACGACAAGCGGTCGTTCCACAAGCGCCTCGCCGCCGGGCGCCGGCCGGCGGTAGGGGACATCCTCGACAAAGGCCGCCTCATTGGCGGGCAGCCCCTTGATGAGCGACTCCTTCCCTTCGAACTCCACGGCGTACAC
>JAGHCE010000003.1 GCA_021160625.1 Planctomycetota bacterium
GGATAGGGCTGGCGGTGTGCCGGACGGAGGGGGCGGGGGCGTTTGGCACGGGCTTTGCTTACTTAGTAAGGATGGGTAAGGGCGAGTGTAGCCGCATCATCCCAAGGCTGTTGGGGGCAGCAGCACTGGCCTGTTACCGGGGAAATTTTCGGGGACGGCAGACTCAGGAGAGGGGATGCTGTTAGCCTACGCAATTGTGTTTTGTTTGGCGTTTACGGCCGCGGTGCTGTTAGCACCCGTGGTTCGGCTGCTTGCCGTTCGCATAGGGGCCATCGACCGTCCTGACGGCAAGCGAAAGATTCACACCAAGCCCACCCCGAGGCTCGGGGGCCTCGTGATCACGGCGGCCATTCTTTTGGCGGTCGGGGCTTACATAGCGATGGACCCCGGTATAAAGGCGCTCATTTTCACGTCTCCCACGCGGGTTGCGGGCTTCTTAGCGGGCCTTGTCATCATCCTGGGGCTTGGCATATGGGATGACATAAAGGGTGTGCGCCCCCGCACGAAGGTGCTTTTCCAGACGCTGGCGGTGGTTGTATGTTTCGCCGCCGGCTACCGGATAAACGTGCCGTTCGTGGCGAGGGGCACGTACACGTTCCTTTCTTTCCCGCTGACGTGGTTATGGCTGGTGGCGTGCATAAACGCGATGAACCTTGTTGACGGTATGGACGGCCTGGCCAGTGGCGTGGCTTTTTTTGCAGGGGCGGTGATTCTGGTACTGGCGGCGGTATACGGCAAGATTTCGGTGGCGCTTGCGGCGGCGGCGATGTTGGGGAGCGTCGTGGGGTTCCTTATGTACAACTTCCATCCGGCGGTGATGTTCCTGGGGGATTCGGGCAGTCTCCTCCTGGGATATCTGGTCGCCATACTGGCGATGGCCGCCTCGCTCAAGAGCCACGCCACCGTAGCGTTGCTGATACCGATCCTGGCACTGGGTCTGCCGATTATGGACACGCTTCTTGCGGTGTTGCGCCGCTGGTCCAGGCGTCTGCCTATATCCCAGGCGGACAGGGAACACATCCACCACAGGCTTCTGGGTCTCGGGTTCAGCGACAGGGAAGCGGTGGTGGTGCTGTACGCTGCGTGCTTAGCGCTGGCGGCGGCGGCGCTGGCCGTGGCGGCGGCCAGCAGTTTCGTGGTGGGGCTCATCCTGGGGCTGCTGTGCATCTTAGCCGTGGCCGCTGTGCACTTGGTGGGCGCAGGCGAGCTGGCGGTTTTTCTGAGACGCATCGGTGAGAGCCTGCGGGTCCCGGGACGTGAACGGGTCGACTCGGCCGCGAAAAAGACGACGTTCTGGCTGAAGCACTCGCGCAGCCCCGAAGAGGTGGCCAAGGCCCTGGAACCTTATCTCCGGGCGCTTCCGGCGTCCGGAGTCGAGCTTCGGGAGCCGGGTGCGGCCGGAAAACTGTTTATGGAAGTCAAGTGGGAAGAAACGGGCGGGGCGGGCTGCATCAAGGAGCTTTTCAGGTTCCCGTCAGGCAGAGAGCTTCTGCTCGTAGTGGAGGGTGTGGATGGAGCGGCCTCGCGACTCCCGGACGAGGTACGCCGCGAACTGAAAAAGGTACTCGGTACTATGGAAGGGGGCAAGAGGGAACCAGACATTGCGGCTGCACCGGAAGCGGAGATATCCGGTAACGCGCCAGTGCAGTGAGCCGCAGGGGTTCCACATGTCCGGCCGCGCCCGGGAAGCGGGGCAAGAATTCGGAGGCTTGGGTAGAGTGAGTCACGCAGAGGAACGGCGGAAGTGGCCGCGACTGGAAGTCGCGTTCAAAATCCGCCTGAAGCCGTTGGTCGGCGAGAGTGCGGCTTTTGAGCAGGAGCAGTTTCTGACAAAGAACATCAGTACTGGTGGACTCCTGTTCGAGAGCAAGGAAGCGCTGCCGGTTTCGAAAGGGAGTGTTCTGGACGTGGATATCTCGATGCCCCTGGCAAAATACGGTTTTGCATCATCGAGGAGACTCGAAGCCAGGGGAAAGGTCTGCCGGGTGGAAGGTGGCCCGGAGGAAGGCTGTCGCGAGGTGGCACTGGAATTTATGGCGCCGCCGAGGTTTGTGACGGCTTGAGAGTCCGCCCCGGTCAGGTGTGAGCGCCAGCGCGGGCCTTTTGCGACAAGGCTTCTGGCGCTCCACCTTCGAGAATATCGGCCCGCCTGGGGCGCGCCGGTGTATATAGGTATATGGACGAGAGCGCTCCCGTACGCGTGAGAATGGCGATTCGGCGCAGGGAGAGTGGAAATGACTGGGCGAGAGACATGTGCCCGGAGAACAAGTTGGCAAGTATAGGGAAATAATGGCGGCTTTTTAGCAAGGAAAGGAGGTGAGGGGCGTTTTACCGAGTGCCGCAAGGCCGCACCGGAGACAGGGCTCTTGCGCAACAACGGGGAGGCTTGTAGCAGTCCGGAGCGATCGAGCGGCGGTGTATGGTTTGAAATCTGTATTGGTTCTGTTTGTGAAGGAGTGTTTACTGTGAGAAAGCTTCTGGTTTGCATCGGCCTATGCCTGGCGTTTATGACAGCGCCGGTAATGGCTGCCGTGAACCTCGGCCTTCCTCCGGAGACACCGGTCAATTTCGATGGAAATGGTGTTTTCATGCAGGTACCGCCGGGCAGTTTCGACGCGCTTGGCCCGCTGCCTGCGGCAATCGGCACCGAGCTTTTCGGTGTGGGTTCCATTTCCGGTGTAGCCACGGTGGCGGATCCGGGTGTTCCGCTCTGGACGCCCCCGCCGGGCCTCGAAATGACCTTTGTCTTCTTTGACGCGGTCGTGAGTTCCAGCAGCCGCACCTTCACCGGGGGCGGCAACGTCCTCCTGGAGGCAAGCTACGGTCCCAGTCCTGCAAGGCTTCTCCTTGTTCAGGACAGTTCGCCGGACTTTACCGGTCTCGGCGGCCCGAGCCTGTTTGACCTGCAGGACGGTGAGTTCCCCACGGCGTACACCCTTGAGGACGCCGGTTACGATTCCGACGGACTGCCTGACGCCGGCAGTATGTTCACCTATGCTGACGACCCGGGCGAAGAGGTCTTCCTTGACCTCGCTATGTCGGGCAACCACAGCTCGCTGTTCTGGGATCCCACTGGCGGTTCCTCCGGGACGGGTGCATTCCTTACCGGAACGTTCACGTCGAGAGCCATGGAAATCCTCGGCGGCGGCGGCGCGAGTCAGTTCAGCGATTTCATCGGCCCGGACGGCACAGCCGGTGCCCTGATCCTCACCTTCTCGCCCGCAGGTGGCTGGGCGTTTGGTGGCGACATGGACGTCCAGCTGACGACCGTTCCGGAACCGGCGACGCTGGTCTTCCTGGGTACCGGTCTCGTCAGCCTTATCGGCTACGGGATTCGCAGGAAGATGTCTTAGTTCCAAAAACTGCTTCCGGTACCGGAAAAAGGGCGGTGCTTCAAAGCGCCGCCCTTCTATTTTCGCTCCACTCGCCGGGTCAAAACCGCTTCCAGGCTTTGACTTACCTGCCTTTAGCGCGTACATTATTAATTATGAGGGGTGATTCCACGCAGTCAGAAAGCCCGACTCCCGGGGGCACGGGGATGCACCCTGTCCTTGGTCTTGCTCTCGGTGGCGGGGCGCTACTGGGCCTGGCGCACATCGGTGTGCTGGAGGTGCTTGAGGGTGCCGGGATCGTGCCGGACCTCATCACCGGCACCAGCATCGGTGCGCTCGTGGCGGCCTGCTATGCCGGCGGCGCGCCGGTGGCGGCTATGAAGCGCACGGCCAGGACGTTCTCCTGGCGCGATGTGAGAAAACGAAAGATGATCCCCACCAGCGCCGTGTATTCCAACCTGCCGATGAGGAATTTCCTCGAAAAGGTCCTTCCCTGCAGGGATTTTGATGGTCTTAACATCCCGTTAGGCGTGGTTGCCACCGACCTGCGCACCGCGCAGATGGTGATTCTGGGCGGCGAATACCTGCGGGAGATCGACTTCGGAGACGACGACATCACAATCCTCGAAGCCGATATGATCGAGGCGGTTCGGGCCTCCTGCACAGTGCCGGTGCTTTTCGAGCCGGTGCAGCTGGGCGGCAGAATCCTCGTCGACGGCTTCCTCACCAACAACGTACCGGCGGGGCTGGCGAGGAAAATGGGCGCCGATATCGTCATCGCAGTGGACCTCCAGCAGCGCCGCGCTATGTATGAAAATCCCTCGAATATCTTCGAGTACACGATGCAGTCCCAGATAATCTACCGCTACTGGGCGGTCAAAAACCGCCACATCTGGGCGGATGTCGTCGTTCATCCCGACCTGGCGGAGTACGAATGGGATGACACGGCGAAAATCAGCAGTATAATTGTTGCGGGCAGAGAGGCGACGCTTGAGAAGCTCCCGGAGATAGAGCGCGCCGTTGCCGAGGCCCGTGACGCCGCCGCCGAGCCACGCGAGGGTGTGCCCGCAAGCCCGGTGCGTTCGGAGGCTTCGTAGCCGAGAGGGGAGGGTACCCGTGAAAGATGAAGTCCGTAGGCAAAAAACCCCCTCCTTCCTGCTGGACAATGCCGAGCGCATTGCATTGCGGGCCGATTCCCTTACCTTCTCGCTCGCCCAGACCACCGACGAAATCCTCCAGGCCTACAAACTCGTCTACCGGAACTATCGCAGGGCCGAGTACATCGGGACTCACCCCAGTAGTATGCGCTACAACGTATTCAATGCGCTCCCCCAGACGGCGACGGTCGTGGCCAAGCTCAAGGACATGGTCGTCACCACCGCTTCGATAGTATTCGACTCCCCCCTCGGGCTTCCGCTGGAGACCATTTACCAGGACGAGGTGGACGCGCTGCGCCGCGAGGGCGCCACCGTGTGCGAAGTGACGATGCTCGCCGACCGCCGCCGAGGCGGCATCCGCACGATTCCCTCACTCCTGCATGTCTTCAAGATGATCCTCCATTACGTCCGTGCGAGCGGCTCTGCAACGGACATACTCATTACCGTCAACCCCAGCCACGAGGTCTTCTACACGAGGTATCTTCCCTTCGATGACTTCGGCGGGCTGCGCTATTACCCTTCGGTTAACAACGCCCCCGCCGTGGCCAGGCGTGCAAACGTACAACGCCTCTTCGAAGAGCACAAAAACCACAAACTCTACGATTTCTTTACCGAGAACCCCATCCCCGCCGAGATTTTCGACGCGAAGAAAACATTCACCGCCGAGGAGCTGCGCGAATTCTTCGTCGTCGGGCGAAGCGTTCTGCCCGAGCTGCCGGAGTTCGCCGTCGACTACATCAAAACGTGCTACCCCGGCTACGATTTCGCCAAGATACTTGCCCCAGTCGAGAAATGACCGGCAGAATCCTCGTTTTCTGCGAAGGCATATGGCTCGCCCATACGGCGCGGCCGCTCCTGGTTGCAAGGGCGCTGCGCAAGGCGGGCTGGGATGTGCACTTCGGCGCGCACGGGAGGTTTGCGGCACTCCCGGTCTCCGAGGGCTTTCCAGTTCATCCCGTCCACACGATGGACCCCGAGCTGGCTATGAAGCGAATTCGCTCGGCCCGCATCGGCTATGACCATCGCACGGTCGATCTCTACGTCGAGGATGAGAGGACCCTCATCGGCCGGATCAAGCCGGATGTGATCCTGAACGATTTCAGGCTCCCCGTCGCCATCTCCGCCCGAATCGAAGGCGTCCCCTTCGTCAATATCCTCAACGCCTACTGGACTAACTACTACGCGCCGCGCCTGCGCGCACCGCAAGACTTCATACTCACCCGCCTCCTGGGCAAACGCCTTGCCTCGGCGCTGCTTGCCCCCGTGGCCAAACGGCTCCTCGCGCTTTACGCCCGCCCCTTCAACGACGTCGCCTCGGCGCACGGCCTTGGGCACTTCGGCAACATCTACGACGTGATGGCTTCTCCGTACCTCAACCTCATCTGCGACGTCGAGGAGTTTGCGCCGATGGAGGACGCCCCGGAGCATTTCAAGTACATCGGCCCGATTCTATGGGAACCGGCCGTCGAACCTCCCGGCTGGCTTGAGAAAATAGACCCGGAGAAACCCGTCATATACTTCTCGATGGGATCGACCGGCTTTGCGCACTATTTTGGCATCCTCAAGGCGGCCTTCGCCGAGACGCCCTACCAGGTGCTCATGACGACCGGGGGCCTCGACGCCGGAGAGATGCCGGAGAACTTCTTCGTCGCCGAGCTCGTCCCGGGGCTTAGCCTTGTCGAGAAGTCGGACCTCGTCATATGCCACGGCGGCAACGGCACCATCTACCAGGCGCTCTCACGAGGCGTCCCGGTCCTGGGCATTCCCACTTTCCACGACCAGGACTTCAATATGCAGCGCGTCGAAGACCTCCATCTCGGAGCAGCCCTCTACCCGCGCGGCCTCTCCGCAGCGCTCCTTCGCACCGCGGCCGAAGACCTCATCGGCAACCGAGCCGTGAAAGATTCCTGCTCGGCATTCGCCAGAAAGATCCGTACCACCGACTCGGCCGCGGCGGCCCTCGGCCACATCAGCGCGCTCCCGGCCGCCCCTTAATAAGAGGAGCCGAAGCCCCACCTCACTGGTGGGCAAGTTTACCCGCCGTGGAGGGCCACCAATTGTGTAGGGTGCGCTTTAGCGCACGCGGAATAAACGCTCGGCAGACAAGAATGTCCGCCCTACTTGTTGGCTGGCGTGCGCGGTATAATCAGCATGCACTTTTGTGTTTGCGTCCTGACGAGGAAAGGCCACCCGTGGCGACAAGACCTTTCAAGACAACTGCCCAGGCCCTTGACTGGCTCTTTTCGTCGACCAATTACGAGCAAAAGAAGATTTTCCGCTACAACACGCGGGCCTTCAACCTCGACCGCACGGAAAAGACGCTCTCGCTCTTGGGCGACCCGCATCTTTCCTACCCCACCATCCACGTTGCCGGCACAAAGGGCAAGGGTTCCACCTGCGCGATGGTTGCGGCGATCCTTCACCGGGCGGGCCTTGGGAAAGTCGGCCTTTACACCTCGCCGCACCTCGTGGAGCTAAGCGAGAGAATCCGTGTCAATTCTCAGCCGATTTCCGCAGCCGCCCTGCGTGAATGCCTCTCTCTTTTGAAGGGCCCGGTAGAGGCCGTCACCGCAACCGGCCTGCATATGAAGCCCACGTTCTTCGAGATATTCACCGTCGCCGCCTTTCTCCACTTCGCCTTGAGGAAGGCCGACGCCGCCGTCATCGAGGTCGGCCTCGGCGGCAGGCTCGACGCCACGAACCTCGTAGCGCCAGTCGTCAGCGCTATCACGCCCATATCGTTTGACCATACGGGTGTCCTCGGCACGACGCTGGGTGCGATCGCCGGCGAGAAAGCCGGGACAATAAAGGAAGGGGTGCCGGTGGTCGTCGGCCCCCAGGAGCCGCAGGCCCTTGCGGCGATCGCAGCGATTGCAAGGCAGCGCCGGGCGACGCTCGTTGTCTACGGACGCGACTACTTTCTTTGCGAGGCGGACGACGGCCGTTTCGAGGTCCAGACCCAGCGCCGCCGGTACCGCCGCCTTCGACTGCCGCTTGTCGGGCGCCACCAGAGGCAAAACGCCGCGACGGCGATAGCCCTGTCACAGATTGCCGCCGGGAAGATCGGCATCCGGCTTCCAGCGCCCGCGGTACGCGAGGCGCTTGCCGAACTCGACTGGCCCGGCCGCGTGGAGATTGTCCGGAGAAATCCGACCGTGATACTCGACTGTGCCCACAACGCCGCCAGCGCCCGTGCCCTGGCCTCGGCCTTCCGCGAGATCTGCCCCGCAGTGAAGGCCGTCATCCTCATCGCTATGGCGGCTCACAAGGACACTGGCGGCATAATCGACGCACTCGCCGGGATTGCCGCCGCCTTCGTCGCGACGACGATCGACAGCCCGCGAAGCGCCTCGGCTCGCGAACTCGCGCGCTGCATCCGCTCAAAAACGGACACGGACGTTGCCGTCTACAGCGAGCCCGACCGGCGAAAGGCCCTTTCCCTGGCCCGGGAGCGCGCCGGCACGGGGCCGCTTGTCGTTACAGGCTCGTTCTACCTGGCCGGGGAACTGCGTGCGGTCATCAAAAATCGGTAGAGACACCCGGCCGGCCCTGCCCC
>JAGHCE010000219.1 GCA_021160625.1 Planctomycetota bacterium
AGCGCCGGTGACCTCAATGCCGTCTTCGACTTCGTGCGCCGCCTGCAGCACACTCTTACGGTATCGGCGCCGCTGGAGCTCCAGAGCTCGAACGCGGGGATGCACGTCAGGCTGGCATGCGAAACGCTGCCGCCAGGTTCCAAGGGTACCCTGCTCTACCATGACGCAGCGAAGTGGACGGTCCTTGCCGTGCCCGAAGCCGACTCGGTCCTCTTTTTCAACGCCGCCACCGGGCTGCCCGAATGGATAGGAACCACCGAAAACTGCCCCGCAACAACGACCACGACACAGGCAGCAACTACAACAACAGCGGCAGGCACGACAACCACCACACAGGCTCCAACGACAACTACAGTTGCACCAACGACTACCACGGCTGCGCCCACGACGACGACCGCCGTACCGACCACAACGACCCAGGCAAGCTGCTGCGAGGAATATCTCTGCGACGATTCGCACCTGGATGAGTTTTTCAACGATGATTGTTTACCCAATTCCGGATGCAATACCTCCGGCACGCACTGTACCTACCAAAAGAGCGGGGATAGTTGCGGCGAGGATATGGTCAAGTTTTACTGGTACTCGGATACCTGTTGAGGATAAACGGATGGAGAGCCTGCGAACTATCGGCGAAATAGAGGGGATAGTTGCCCCCCCGCGTGAGGAACTTGACAAGCAAGCACTTGCCGACTGCCCCGAACGCAGCAACCCGCACAAGATTCCCAACGGGCATACGCTGGCGCACTGCGCTCTCCTCTCCGAAAAAGCGGGCAAGGGGCACTCTATGTCGGTCAATCTCTGCAAAGTATGTCAAGCAAACGGCGGCCCTACCTTTGCCGAGAATGCCTTCCTCAGGGGCTTTGCCTGCCAGTGCGCATTTATGCAGACGATTGCCGGGCCGACTGCGACAGAGGCAAAGCAGCCCCCCGACGCCGAGATTGAAAAGGCCATCGATACGATCGTCGAGTACCGGGGCAAGGATGTCGCCGCCGGCTTCGTCGAGGCCCTGGTTTTCCACGAATCGGTGACGCCGGAAAAGGGCGCGGCTCTCGTCGACCAATACGCCCTGGCCGCCTCGGCGAAATCCTGAATGACGGGAATCTCATAAATGGCCTATCCCGCGACACCCTGGTATCTGCCCGGCGGGAAGATGATGGTCGTTGACCGGGGCGGCACTATCTATGCCGTCAGCGATGCTGATGAGTGTTGCTGCGAGGCAACGACAACTACAACGACCACCCCCGGCTATCCGTGCGATGATGATTGCCCGGACACGCTTACACTCACGCTTACAGGCGGTGATTGCGGTCTCGCAGGCGATTATACATTCCATCGAAATTATGAGATTCTCGGCAGTTGTACCTGGTGGTCAACACAGGGACCGCCTGACGCCCCGCCCCGGTGCGGAGGCAGCATAAGTTCGGGTGACGGCATTGTCTGGTATATAGGTATTGGGCATCAGTCAGGCTTATGGTGTCAGTGGTACTTTATTGCAGGCGATTCGCATTGTCCGTCAGGAACCTACACTCTCGACGTTGACTGGTGCGGTCATTGCGATGCGTCAGTGGTGGTCTCATAAATCTGGGGAGATTATATGACCTTTAGAAATCTTGACTATTTCCGCAGTATGCCGAAGCGCTTCTCCAATCCGCCGGGGGCGGGGCTTGTTGCCTCGCCCCCGGCATCGGCAAGCACGTCGCTCACCGATGAACAGATGAGGCGCGAGATTGAAAAGCGTTCGGCAATCTGCGACGCTTGCGACAAAACCGACTGCCCGTTCAAGCATTATTCCCCCTGCCGCAAACGCGCGATGCTCGCCCGGCCGAATATGTGCTGCCCAGCCGATCCGCCGAAGTGGGGACCGATAAAAATAGATGCCGAGGCAAAGCCGGAAAGCGTGCAAAGAACTGTAGGGGCGAGGTATGCCTCACCCGAGGAAACTCGCAGGCGAGGAACCGATAGTCAACGCCGAGCGGGTCGCGGCCTCGGTACCTCTGCGGTGAAAACAAGGCCCCTCAAGGTCGTCTGGACGATCTCGGCTTGGAACGAACCACTCGTTGCCGCGACGGTCGAAAACCTCAAGGCCTCGATTGCGGACGGCTCTATCGACTTCGAGGTCCTTGTCGTCGATGACGCCTCGACCGACGGAAGCTGTGCGAATCTTGCCTGCAGGGTCATCACGAACCCGCGCCCCTATGGCATCGGATACAACCTGAACCTCGCCGCGGAATACGCCCTCTGTGAGATGGGCGCCGACGTCGTAGGCGTCGCCGATGCGCATATGAAGATTCCCTCCGGCTGTGTGGGCGCGCTTGCCCGCAGGGCGGCCGCTGAAGTCTGCGTCACGTCGTCGGCCGCATTCGGCTGGGAAGATACATCCAGAATGCGGCAGTGGGGGGCATACCTCGTGCGTACAAAGCGCGACCTCATCGCCGCCAAGTGGATCGGCGGCAAGTGGCCCAACTGGGGCGCCCCTCCCTATCATCACCCGCGCGAGGAGTGGGCCCGGGTAAGCGGGCCGCTGGGGGCTTTCTACGCCTACAGCGCCGAGACGATTTCGCTGCTGCGAGGGCCCACGGGGCGGCTGTGGGAGACTGTCGTAGGCCGATGGGGATTCCTGCTGGAGCCCTTCAGCATCAAGGCGTCGCTCTTGGGCGTGCCGGTCTACGTTGCCCGCGACCACTACACGCGGCACCTTTATCGCAGCACAAATCCACTCCCGAAAGCGCATCGCGAGAAGGTCAAGAACATCGCGTTTGCGACCGCGTCTATCTTCAGCCGGGGCACTTGGGAGAAGTACTTCCGGCAGTGGTGCGTGACCAGAAGCGGCGTGACGCCCGACGAGGTGGACCAGCTTGCCAGAGAGGCCGCGCAAGGTGTCAATCTTCCGTGGACACCAGACGTGGAGGAGGATCTCTTGGAAAGTCTGCCGGAAATGGAAGAGGAGAAGAAAAGCCCCGTGCCGCTTGAAAAGATAATCTTGAGGCCGCCGAAGGACAAGATGGTTCGCAGCGTGTCCGTCCGGAAGAAAGGCGCACTCGCCCTGGGCGCTCCGGCACGGACGTAGCGAGGCGTATGCAAGGCGGCAAACAGTAGTTACGCGGTTATGGAAGTTATGGAGAGGAGGAAAAGATGCTTGAGAAACTGACCGATTATCGCCTATGGGCCGTTACGCTTGTGGTTATTGTGCTGGCGGCGGGCTGCCAGTGGGTGGCCAAGCTCCCGCCGAAGGTGGCCAGGCCCATACTCGCAGTCGGCGAGGGCACCGCGGACGTCACCGCCACGATTGCCGAGGAGGGCGGCGAAAAGGCAAAGGAGATTGCCGCCGACTCCTGGGACCCCCTGACAAAGGTCTCCGGCTGGCTTGCAGCCTGGCTTCTTGGCGGCGTGGCGACACTGCTGCGCAAGGCACAGTCCGACACCAGAAAGGCCAATGAGCTCCTGACCGAAAAGATAGAAAAGCACGACGACGGCCGAATCAAGCAGGCCATAGCCGGCGCAATGGCCACAGCCTCAACCGGCGTAAAAGCAGCAATAGAAACCGCCCGGCCGTAGGAGTAGTGAAGACGCTGCTGACCTGCAACGCCTGTCCGTGCTTCCAGAAAACTGCGATCAGCCGGGGAAGTTTCTGACGATTTCCAAGATTTCTCTTTACTTTTCAGGAGGAATGGTCGTATACTAATTGAGTAGAGAGCTCACCTACCACGTGTGGGAGGAGTACTTACGCCGTCTGTCAAAGGCGGCGTTTGCTTTTTTGGGAACGCTGCCTCTCACGTCGCAGCTTTCTTCTTGTGTGTTCGCGGTCTGTGCAATACGCCGTTACTAGTATTATGCGCTTGCATTTTTCTTCCAACACGACCAAGTAATCTGCCTGCTCAAACCAAAGCAGTATACGTCTATGCTGCTTGCGCTTGTTACGCCATACTGATACGCACTCCTCATCGGCGTGCTCAATAATTGCACGGATCCATCTCATTCGTTCGCACCGACGCAGGTTCGGAATACGTTCCCCAGTCGTGCTGTCGTCTTCTGAACTAACGTGCCAAAAGGTCTCTTCCTTGCCATCAGATAGATGCCTGTCGTGCACAATAGGACGGTGGTTGAAGCGGGGGCAACTCAGCACGAAGTCCCTGTGGAACACGTTGTACACCTTCTCCAAATACTTCTCCCAATTTCCACCGTGCTCGCTCAGTTGAATTACCGGCGGCAGCCATCTTGGAATCGTGCTCATCAATCGCTTTCCGTGGCGCGCCATCGAAGAAGATTCACCTTCGTCTCGCGATACAAGGTGGTTTTTTCCAACGAGTAGCCCGATCGTTTTCGCATTTCCTCGACAAGTCTCACCTTGGCTGCATTATTCGACAGCCCCCGATTGGCATAGGAGACGGCTCCTATAAGGAGGTCAGCCAGCTGTATTTGCTCTACCTCGTGTGAATGGACAGTCTGAACGCGTTCGATGATTTCCTTGCGGAAATCGTATATGTTATTGCATAAGACCTGATGCAGCCGGGCAACTTTTTCTGCGCTGCATGTATCCTTGATATCCAAGTAGATGCGGTACCGGTCGTGCGGCGCCAGGATTACCTTGAGCATGTCGAAGTACATCTTGTAGTACCACGTGTCATGATCCTGTGCGTAGGATTCGTGGCAAAGCAATGACTTGTCCGGGACGACAAGCGCGCGAAAATGGAGCGCGCTTTCTTCGAAAAAATATTCGATAAGCTCAAGATAGAAATCCGCTTTTCCCTTTGATACCTTGACCCATTTGGTCTCAAAATCACTTGGCAACCCATATTTTTTCTTGATATTGCGCAACTGAAACGCAATTCTGCGTGTTTCCTGCAATGGGCACCAGACAGCGCCCAGAACCATTACATCCAGGCCGTCGTTCTGCAAGTGTCCGCTCTCATCGCAATACACGTTATAGGTAGTTGCCATAACTCATCTGCCTTCCGTTGGTCGGACCCTCCACAATTCCCGACGCAACACCCGAAAGATCTCATTTATCCTGTGCTTACACCGCTTCACTCATAGCTCATATCCGTATCTTCTTAAACGTCGGCAGGTGGGGCTTGTTCTTGTTCAGCATCTCCTGGACCATCTTTTTGATCTCAGACAGCGAGAGGACCGAGGCGGTCAGGGGGTCGTAGCATATCGCCCGAAAGACCATCGTGGGGTCACCGGTAAGGCAAGCCTCGACGGCCATCATTTCTATGTCGACGCTTATCTTGTTCAGTATCGCCAGGTGCGGCGGCAGCGCCCCTACCGCTATCGGGTTAAAACCGCGGCGGTCGGCCAGGACCGGCACCTCCACGCAGGCGCCTTCGGGGAGGTTGGAGATGAGGCCGGTGTTTGGGACGTTGCCGTTGAACTTGAACATCTCTCCGCCGGCGTAAGCGTTTATGATCGACGCGGCGTACTCGTGGCCTCGCCGAAGATCAACCTTGCCGGCCTTGAGCCAGTCCCGGATATCTTTTTTCCATGTCTTTTCGCGTTTGAGGTACTCGCCCAATATGTAGGCGTAGATGCCGGGGTTCCAGCCGGTGCCGTGCGTGCAATATTTCTCGATGAGGTCGGGACGTTTTCTAAACCACCAGTTGTACTCGCTGTTATGGCCGCTGGACTCGGTGACGTAGTAGCCCAGGTGCTTGAACATCTCGTTGCGAACAATCTCCTCGTTGTAGATTTCCCTCTTGCGGACGGCCTTGCGGATTTCGGGGTAGGCGTCCTTGCCGTTTCGCTTGAACTCAAGGTACCAGGCCGTGTGGTTGATACCGGCGCAGACGTAGGTGATCTCGTCCATCGGCGCGCCGATCCACCCGGCAAGCATCTCGGCTGTCCCCTGGACGCTGTGGCAAAGCCCGGTGACCTGCACCGAAGTCTCACGTTGCATCGCATGGCAGAGCATCGCCATCGGGTTCGTGTAATTGAGCAGTATCGCTCCCGGGCACTGGCGCTGGATATCCCGGCAGATAGAAAGCATCACGGGGATGGTGCGAAGCGCACGGAAGATGCCCGCCGGCCCGCGCGTGTCGCCGACGTTTATGTCGACGCCGTACTTTTTCGGGATTTCGATGTCATATCGCCAGACATCAACGCCGCCGGCAAGTATCGTGCAGATGACGGCGTCGGCGCCCTTGAGGGCCTCCTTGCGATTCGTCGTGGCTCTTACCTTCGCCGGGTACTTGCCCTTGGCGACGATCATCTTGACGGCCTTCGTGATGTAGGAGAGCCGCTCCTTGTCAATGTCCATCAAGACGAGCTCGGCGTCCCGCAACAGCGGAAAGGTCAGAATGTCCCTGACAAGCGTTCGCGTGAACCCGAAACTCCCGGCGCCGATAAATACGATTCTGGTCATCTGCACTTCCCCTTGAAGACCCTCGACCAAACCACTCGAAAGAGCCGCCCGCAGCCGGCAAAAACACCGGCGGGCCGAATTGTAAAACAAGAATACGCTGGCTCCCGTCGCTGTCAAAAGATATCCCCGACACCAGGGCGGTCCTCGCCGCCGCCAGCCGCAAGGTACACCCTCCACAGCGGGTAAACCTCAGCGCACGCGGAATATGATCCGCACGGCGGGGCAAGACCCGCCGTGGCACAGGCATCGCTCGTAGGGGCGAGGCACGCCTCGCCCGCGGAAGGTTAGAGGATTGCCACGGGCAACGCCCGTGGCCCCCGTAGGGGCGCCGCTTGCCGCACCCGCGGAAGATCAGTTGATTCCCGCAGGCAACACCTGCGGCCCCCATAGCAAAGAGGGGGCGAAGCCCTCCCCCTACTGGTGGACAAGCCACCAGTGCCACATCGTAGAGAGGGGCCGAAGACCCCCTTTACGGCCGCCCGGTGGGTAGGTAGACTGTTGGCGGGAGGGATGCGGGGCACGAGGATTTCAAATTGGGTATGAGCATATTTGCTGCTCTTTTCCTGGTGGGTGTCGCGGGGTTGCACTTCGTGGCCGTTTATCATACGGCCAGGGGCGACTGGAAGCGCCATCCCATCTGGATGTGGATCCTCTTCGGGGCGGTGCTCCTGTGTGACGGCGCAATCATATGTGCCCTGTACGCCGTATCGCTCGTCAGGGGGCCGATGTAACCGCTGTTGCCCATGCCGAGATCTCCCGGCGGGAGGAATGCAGAATGCCAAAACGAAGCCTTGCTCCTTATGGCACTTGGTCCTCGCCGATTACGTCGGGGCTGATCGTTTCCGAGACTATCGCCCTCGGCGCGCCGCGTCTTTCCGGCGCCCACGTCTACTGGCTGGAAATGCGTCCGCAGGAAGGCGGGCGCTCGGTCGTGGTCAGGCGGACTCCCGGCGGCGAAACGGCCGACGTCACGCCGCCGGACTTCAACGTCAGGACCCGCGTGCACGAGTACGGCGGCGGGGCATTTGCAGTCGACGGCGACACGGTTTACTTCTCGAACTTCGCCGACGGGCGCCTTTACCGCCAGCACGCGGCGGGCCCGCCGAAGCCTCTCACACCCGACGGCGACGTCCGGTACGCCGATGCCGTCGTCGACAAGGCGCGTGGGCGGCTCATCCTCGTTGCGGAGGACCATACCGGCGATTCCCGGTACCCGGTAAACACGATATCGGCCGTGCCGGCCGGCGGCGGCGCACATCAAGTCCTCGTCAGCGGCGACGACTTCTATTCCAACCCCCGCATCAGCCCCGACGGCTCGAAACTGGCCTGGCTTTCGTGGAATCACCCTGGTATGCCGTGGGACTCGACAACGCTGTGGGCCGCCCCGATACGCTCGGACGGGTCACTTGGCGAGGCCGTGAAGGTCGCCGGCGGCGACGGCGAATCCGTCTTCCAGCCTGAGTGGTCTCCCGACGGCGTCCTCCACTTCGTTTCCGACCGCACCGGCTGGTGGAACCTCTACCGCGTGCGCGGCCCCCGCGTGGAGGCGCTTTGCGAGATGGAGGCCGAGTTCGGCCTGCCGCAGTGGGTGTTCGGGATGTCGACATACGCATTTATGTATCCCGGCGAAATCATCTGCTCCTACAGCCGTGACGGCCTCGGGCACCTCGCGCGTCTTGGCACAGCCTCCGGCGACTTCGATGAAATCGAGACACCGTACACGGACATTTCGTACCTCGGCGCCACCGCGGGCAAGGCCGTCTTTGTGGGGGCAAGTCCCACCAAATCGGCGGCCGTTGTCCTTCTTGACCCTGCCTCGACCAGGATGCAGGTCCTGCGCAGGTCAAGCTGTGTCGAGATCGACCCCGGTTACCTTTCCACGCCGGAGCCGATTGAGTTTCCCACCGAGGACCACCTGACGGCGCACGCCCTCTTTTATCCGCCCGCCAATAGGGACTTCGCCGCCGCGCCGGGCGAGCTGCCGCCGCTTGTCGTCGGTTCCCACGGCGGCCCGACGAGCGCCTTCGGCAGCGGCCTGGACCTTAGAGTCCAGTACTGGACGAGCAGGGGCTTTGCGGTGGTGAACGTCAACTACGGCGGCAGCACCGGCTACGGCAGGGGGTACCGAAAGAGGCTCGAAGACAAGTGGGGCGTCGTCGACG
>JAGHCE010000218.1 GCA_021160625.1 Planctomycetota bacterium
GGGGGAAACCCAGCTTGGCGTATTCGATGAAGAGCTCCGACATATTCGCATCGAGGCCTGGAACAAGACCGACATTGCCGCCATAGCCGGGATGTGCGACGTCGTTACCGGGTCGCGTGAAGCCAGCATAAGGAACCCGCGCGTGATGGGCTACGCCGAGACGCGCTCGCCGCTTTGCCTCGATGCGAATATGTCGGAGCTCTTCATCGAATACGCCAAGCTGGGTTTCCCCCAGTCGGTCGACACAATGCCCTGCGCCGGGACGACGGCGCCGGCCTCGTCGGCGGGGACGCTTGTTGTGGGACTTGCCGAAACGCTCTCCTGTGTGGTGTTGGGCTTCGCCGTGAATCCGGACGTGAGGATGAGCATCGACGTAAATCCAAGCTTTGCTGATATGAGCACGATGGTCTTTCCTTATGCCTCGCCCGACAGGATGGCGATGATGGCCGGATGGACCCAGATGCTTCACGAATACTACGGCTGTCCGTCCGGCATACACGCCGGCAAAACGGATGCCTGCGTGCCTAACGCCCAGGCCGGTTTCGAGAAGGCGCTCTCGACGCTCGTGCCGGTCCTCTTCGGCGCCACCGGCATAGGCACCCTCGGACAGGTGGACGTTGCCGGAATTACCTTTTCGCCGGTGCAGCTGGTCATCGACAACGAGATAGTGGGCTATATCAGGCGTATACTGGCCGGTTTCGAAGTGACGAGTGAGACGCTCGCCCTGGAAGTAATAAAGGAAGTGGGGCCCGGCGGCAATTTCCTGATGCATCCTCACACGGCTGAGAATTTCAGGAAGGAGTTCTACCTTTCGGAAATCGTCGAAAGGCTGCCCTGGAACGCCTGGGAACAGGAGGAGTTTCGTGGGATAGAAAAGCGCGCGGCCAGGAAAGTCGAAAAAATCTTATCCGAGGATGCCCCCCACCCGCTGACGGCCGACCAGGAACAGCAAATCGACGAGATTGTCGAAGAGTACCTTAGAGCGTAGCGCCGTTGTATCAGGGCACGGGAGGTTTATTTGCAGCGCCACCTTCCCATTGCCTTGCTCAGGGCCCTGAGGGAGTCTGCGGCGCCGAGCCCCTTGTCGTTTTCCTCGCTTTTTTCGAGGCTTTCACCAAGGCAGGAGCACATAAAGGAATCCTGGCCGGTCCAGACGGTCTGCAGGATGCCAAGGGCTCCGGATGCCGCGTCGGCATCGGCCGAGGCGGCGAGTGCTCGCTGTTTTTCAAGGTGTTCGAGGGCAACTTCGCTCTTGTCATACGGACAGGAAAGGACTGGAAAGCCCTTCTTCGCGAATATCTGTGCAGTCGGCGGGGACTCCTCGTAGTGCCAGTCGCAGATGACAACGTCGGTTGGTATCATGTCGATTGCGGGGGCCGTGCCGTTTTCGCTTGCGTCCCATTTGCTCAAGCCCGTTGCCTTTGCATCCAGAAGGCGATCCCCCCAAATCCACATCTTGACGCCCCTGCCGGTGAGATGGTCGTGGAGAACTTTCACCTCACCAGCAAAAAGTTCCGCCGGGTTTTTACCTTTGCAGCGCGGGCAGTGCTCGTCGGCTATGATGAAGACCTCGTCCATACCGCAGTGGAAGTCTTTCGCTTCGAAATCGTCGGCAATCTCATCAATGAGGTCAAAGACGACCTCGTGCAGCCCGGGAGCCAGCGGGCACCAGCTTCTGCAATAGAAATCCGGATCGTCGGTGTCCACATCCGCATATTCGTCGAACTCGGGATGCTTTGCCAGGAGCGCGAAGGTATCTTTTTTCCAGGACTGGTGCCCCAGGCAGTTGAAGAGCGGCACTATGCGGATGCCGGCCTTTTTTGCAGCAGCGACTATTCGCCTTGCTTCCCCGCGACCGATTGCATCGGGGTCGGCAAGGTCCGGATGTGATCCGAACCTGTAACACCTGTAACGATAGTCCGCTTCGAGTACCAGGGTATCGAGACCGAGGCGGGGCATCGCGTCGGTGATGAAACGTTCAAGAAGCGGGACTTGTGCCGGCTCCGGAACAGCCATATGTACTGCGAAGGTTTTGGGCACCTTCGTTGTAGCCATCCTATCCTCCCGCGCCGACGCGGTCGACGCAACAAACACTATCAGTAA
The DNA here is from genome assembly GCA_021160625.1 of Planctomycetota bacterium. Lineage (GTDB taxonomy): Bacteria > Planctomycetota > DG-23 > SLPQ01 > SLPQ01 > JAGHCE01. Next base: position 2,104 of record JAGHCE010000218.1, read on the forward strand.
AACCAGCCACGCACACCTGGCAAATTTCGCCTGAGGTGCATTCCTACCGCTGTTCGTACGGTTATCTATAGTTATCGTCCGGCATTTCTTGTCAAGACGACATCCCCGGCATATGCCGCTAATAACCGCCGTACCCGCTTTTGGCATTGATCTCTTGAGAATCACCTGAAGCCTTTCGCGCGATGTCATTTCCGGCTTTCCAGGATTGTCCTTTCTCGAAGCCGTTTTTTTTCATAATCGAGTAGAAGGCCGCCCTGGTGATGCCCGCCAGTTGCGATGCTTTGCTTATGTTGCCGCCAGTGCGTTTCAGCATGGCGTCGACGTATCGGTGCTGAAAATCTCCCAGCGCCTCCTGCTTGGCCTTGATGTATTGAGGCAGCGTTCCGGCAGCGGGGTACGTATGGGCCGCGGCGGGACTGTGAATCCAGAGGTCCTCAGGGGCAATTTCCTCGTCCCGCGACATCACAACGGCCCGCTGGACCACGTTCTCAAGCTCGCGTACGTTGCCCGGCCAGTTGTAGTCCATAAGAACGGCCAGGGAGTTCGCCGTGAGGTGTTTTGAGCCGCGGTTGAAACGCCGGCTGTACATCTTGAGGAAATGCGTGGTCAGGAGCGCCACATCCTCCATTCGCTCCCTCAGCGCAGGCACGTGAACTTCCATCACGCCGAGGCGATAGTAAAGGTCATCGCGAATCTGCGCGAGCTCCGCGGCGTTCGTGGCCGACACGAAGCGTACCTCCACCCTTTCGATTTTGAGGCCGCCGACCGGCAGCACTTCCCGTTCCTCAATCGCCCGCAGGAGCTTGGCCTGGCAGGAAACGGGCATCCTGCTTATCTCGTCGAGGAACACCGTGCCGCCCCTGGCCGACGCAAGCAGGCCCTTCTTATCGTCGTTGGCGCCGGTGAAGGCGCCCTTCTTGTAGCCAAAGAGTTCCGCCTCCAAGAGCTGCTCGGGAAGCGCTGCTGCATTTATGCCCAGAAACCGCGCCTGGCTGCGGTTACTCTCCTGGTGAATGGCCTTTGCCACGAGCTCCTTTCCCGTACCGCTTTCGCCCCGTATGAGAACCGGCGCATCGGTCGGAGCCACCTTCCGGATGAACTCGAAGATATCGAGCATTTTCTTCGACTGTGTGATGATGCCGGCGAACTCGTTGCTTTGAGACAGCTTGTTGCGAAGGTCACGCACCTCCCTTTCCAGAGACCGCCGCTGCAGCGCCCGATCAACGAAGATGAGTATTTCTTCCGCGCGGAAAGGCTTCGCTACGTAGTGGTAGGCGCCGCGCTTCATCGCCTCCACCGCCGTCTCAATGCTCCCGAAACCGGTGATCATAATGACCTGCGTATTGGGCCAGCCTTCCCTTACCCGGCTCAAGAGCTCCATCCCGTCCATCCCGGCCATCGCGATGTCGGTCACTACAAGGTCCACGGCGGCGTGAGCCATTATATCCAGCGCCTGCTGGCCGCTGGTCGCCTGAAGCACGCAGGGGTGCCTCTGGCGCAGGATTGTCGCAAGCCCCGCGAGCACGTCGGGCGTGTCATCCACCACGAGGATTACCGTGTCTTCCAGGGAATTCTTCAATGAATTCATTGCTTCCCCCCCAAATCCATTGCCAAAGTAGTATAGTTGAGTATACAGGGTGGTTATAATAGTATCCAATCGGCAGTCGGCGAGACTTTCTTTACCCCTTCTACCTGCTCCTACAGTGGATATGGTAGCCGCAGGCCGACGGCGACACGGGCGGTGTGGAAGAGGTCAACGGCTTACACGCAGGGAAAGATAGAAGCCAACAGACGCTCGAAGAGAGGCAGAAATGCCCGCAAAGACGATTTCCTACTCGGCAAGGTCCACGTAGAACTCCAGCACGAAGTAATACATCGGTTCAAGGCGTGAGAGAGTGGTCTCGATCTTTCTTGTTTCAGGATCATACGTAAACTCGACCGGCTGCGGCGCTGACCAGGCGACGAGCGAAACCTTCGGGTCGAGCCTGTCTACGACTTGCACGTCTCTTGCGATGGAGTCGCTTTTGTTGAACACGAATATCCGGTAGCGGATGACGGCCGCTGAACGCGGTTTTTCCTTCAGGACGCCCTGTTCGAGAAGTTTCTTGATGCTGTTGTTGCCGAGGAGTTTTGCTTCCTTGACGACACAAAGCCACGGAGGCGACACGGCGGTCACGTTTCTGGAGACCCAGATCCCGCCAGCCACACGAAGCGCCTTGGCGGTAAGACCGCCGGAGACCGCCTCGGATGTTTGGGTCCCGATAACGGCGCTGGGCGTTTGTGCCAACCGTACGGAGTCGCTTTCTGCAACGCCCAGCAGTACTGCCGGCTGAATGTTGCGTATCTGCGGCGTAGTATCCGCAGACGTCCCCGACTCGACCGTTGCACAGTCAGCCAGTACCGCTTCAATCTGGCGGCGGGTGTAAGAGACCGGGCCTTCACTTGCAACGACGGCCAGGTTTTGCCGAACGTCCCAAGCATTGAGCAACACGTCTCTCTCTGCTAAAAGATTAGCCCCTGTTTTTTTCGTGAGGTTTCGCGGCGACGCTGGAGCCGCCCTCGAAGCGGTGCTTGCCGTGTCTCGATGTTCCGAAGCCCCCGCGATGATCTCGGCTTTAAGCGGCACGGTGCTTTTCTCAATACTCCTGGTTATGAGCGAACTTGTCCTGGCCTCGGCAACGAGCGTACCGACGGCCTGGTTCGGGCTTTCCGGCGCTGTCAGGCTGTGGCTGCTCCCTGGCGTTTCCATCACGGAAGCCGCGACAACCGTTTCCGCAACGAGCGGCTGGGAAGCCTTGACCGGTTGCAGCGTGGAGTCCGAATCACCGACACCGAGGTAAGCCTGGTTGCGCGTGCGCTGGGCGGTCGTTGCGGCCTTTGACGCGAGGCTTACGTTGGATGAATCCTGTGCGATGGTATGCGCAATGTTCGTCGCATCGGCCGTCAGGCCGCCGGTGTTGGAAACCGCTCCCGCCTGGGAGACCGCGGACACCTTTCCGGCACCGAGTGGCTCCGTGATCGACCGAGCGGGTGTGCAGTCCGCGTTGGATTCGAGGCGGTGCCCGACGCTGCGGCTTTCCACCGGGTGCTCCTGGCGAAGGCCGGAAAGGTTGTCTGACGTAGAGAGGTTGATGAATCCATGATGCGAAAGGGCTTCAGGAACATCGGTGCGCACCCTGTTGGTGGGCCCACCAATGATGACATCGGGTTCAGGGGAAGCATAATCAGTTGAAAAAAGACCGACTGCCTCGGTGGGCTGAAGTTGCCGGGCGGGGGTCTGGGGGGACGCAATGCCGCCGTTGTAGACGCTGTACCTGGGTCCGCACCCAAAGGCAAACGATACGGTCAGAAGGACAAGGCTAAGGTGCCTGACCATATTCGGCCCTCCAAAGAAAAGTGGCGGGAGGGAAACTCCTTCCCGCCACCTCTTGTTTATCCAGCGAGGATGGGCTCCCCACCTCAGTCATCATTAGTACGAAGTAGCCGTCCTCTTCGCTCCGAGGTCCAAGTACTTGGGCTCCCTGTTGCCGAGGACGACAAGCGCGAGCGGCTTGCCGATTTCCTTGGCGCGCTTGAGCGCGTCGTCGGTCGGCGCGAGTCTCAGGGACTCAAACTGCGAGGTCTGGAACTCCTTCTTCGGATCCACCACGACTATCCGGACGACGTTGCCGCGCCGGACGTCCTGCATATCCTGCTCGTTTATCACGATGGGGACCCTGCCCGCCTTGGCGAACGCGGTCCGGCCGTAGGTCTTCACGCGCGCGTAAATGACGAGGCCTTCCTGTAGCGGGATATCGGAAATGCGGTAGATGTAAGTCTTGTGAGTGTTGAGGGTAAGCACGGCCGGCAGCGATGTGCTGGTCTTGTCCCAGCTTTCCCACAAGACGCAGTTCTTCTTGAAAGTCAGCTTCGCTGCCTGGGGCTCGCTCATAGTGAACTGAACCGAGCCGCAACCCGCGACCGCCACCACCAGCGCCAGCATCAGGATGCTTATGGTAACACGCCTCATTTCCTCCTCCTTCCGATAAGGGGACCCCAAAGCAACCGGCGGTCCGTAATGAGTCCCTCGCTATGAACTTTAGACGTTGCGGCGATTATAGGGTGCCCCAGAAAACTGTCAAGCGAAAAAAGCACAAATTTGACGCCGCCTGCGGCGCATGCGTCGTCGGCCCGGCAAGCCCCGTCACCGGCGCGCTCCCGGCTCGTCCAGGGAAGCCTTTTTCGGCGAATATATCGGCTTCAGCCTTGTATTCTCCGGCAGAAAGCGTACATTTTGCGGCTGGTTGCAGGCGCGAAGCGGGCTTTGTGCACGGCGCCGTTTGCCGGATGGAAGGGAGGGCTCTTATGGAATGGATATTGTTAGGCATCCTCATCGCACTGGGTGCGCTGGTGCTTGTGGTTGTTGCGGCGATCATCGGTTACTACAACCGCTTTGTGACGTTGCGCAACAGGATCGACAACGCCTGGCACCAGATAGACGTGCAGCTGAGGCGCCGCTACGACCTCATCCCCAACCTCGTTGAGACGGTCAAGGGCTACGCCGGCCACGAGAAGGAAACGTTTGAAAAGGTTACCCTGGCCCGCGCGGCCGCAATAAACGCCCAGACCGTCCAGGAACAAGGCCGCGCCGAGAATATGTTGACCGGTGCGCTCAAGTCCCTCTTCGCGGTCTCCGAGGCCTATCCGAACCTCAAGGCCAACGAAAACTTTATGCAGTTGCAGGAGGAGCTGACCGGTACCGAGGGAAAGATCGCCTATGCCCGGCAGTTTTACAACGATGTGGTGATGCAGCTCAACACCGCCGTCCAGAAGTTCCCCGGCAACGTCGTGGCGGGAATCTTCAATATCAAGTCCCGCGACTACTTTGAGATCGGGGAAGAAGAGGCACGCGGACCCGTGGCAGTCAAGTTCTAAGGTTATCAGCGTCGACTCAAGTCCTCCAGACGGCTGGCGGATAAATTCACCCGCCGTGGAGGGCCACCCTGTATCTGCAAAGGGGCGTCACCCATATGGATCGAACCGACTTCTACCGTGAAATAGCGGCGAACAAGCGGCGAACATTCGTGCTTATGTTTGTCTTCGCTCTTGTCATAATCCTCCTGGGTTGGGCGCTTGGGTTCTACTGGGGCCGGCCGTACATAGGGCTGGGTCTGGCTTTCGTGGTATCGCTGGCGCTGGCCTGGGGGAGTTACTATCACAGCGACGGCGTCGTCCTCGCGATCTCCCGCGCAAGGCCCGTCGAGAAGAGCGAGTACCCGCACCTCTACAACGTCACCGAGGGCCTCGCAATAGCGGCGGGCGTGCCGGCGCCGAGGTGCTACGTCATAGATGAGCCCACGCCAAACGCCTTTGCCACCGGCAGGGACCCCCAACACGCCTGCATATGCGTCACCACGGGGCTCCTGGAGATGCTGGACCGCTACGAGCTCGAGGGCGTCGTGGCGCACGAGATGAGCCACATCAGGAACTACGACATCCGCCTTCAAACGCTTGCCGTCGTAATGGCCGGGATGGTGGTGCTCCTTGGCGACTACCTGCTGCGCAGCATGTTCTGGGGCGGGCGCAGGAGGCGCTCGTCACAGGGCTCTTCCAAGGGCGGCAACCCCGTAATGGTCGCCCTTCTCGTCATCGCAATCATCGCCGCGATCCTCAGCCCCTTGATCGCACAGGCCCTCAAGATGGCCATTTCCAGAAAGCGCGAGTTCCTGGCCGACGCGACGGCCGTCCAACTGACGCGCTACCCTGAGGGGCTCGCATCCGCTCTTGAAAAGCTCTCGGCATCTCAAGGCCGCCTGCGCGCCGCCAACAAGGCCACGGCGCACCTGTTCATCGTGAACCCGCTGAGGGGCAAGGGGCTTGACAGGATGTTCAGCACGCACCCGCCGCTGGCCGAGCGCATAGCGAGGCTGCGCGCGATGGACATCCCCCAGGCCCCGCAAGAAGCTTCGGCTTAGTCCTTCGGGAGCGGCGTTGCGGTGATGGTGCAAGGCACGCTTATGTGGTATCCCTTCCAGAGGCAGGCAGCCTTTTTCACAGGGGCCTTCCCGGTCGCTTCGACGGACCACTCGTGCCCGGCGGGGAGCCTCAACTCTACCTCGACGTCGGCTGCAGGTGAACCCTCGACGGCCTCGATAACGAGCCGCCGCTCGTCGTCGAGCGAGTAGTCAACCGTTACTGCCCCTTGCGCGCCTCCGCCGACGAAGACCCCGAACTCCCGCGTCACCAGGAACCCGGCAGCGACGAGCCTGCCCTCCGGCGGCAGTGTCACGTCACGGCCTCCCTTTAGGATGATCGGGAAGATATCATCTTCCGGGGCGGTCAGGTCGTTGTCGGGCGAGGTGTAGCCGTGACACCAACGCAAAGGTGCGCCCGGCCTGCTCTCGTTGGCGTGGACATTCGTGCAGCCGGCGGCGTTGGCCCTCAGGACAAACTCCCTCGGCATATCGGGCGAACAGGTGACCTCCTCGCTGTCCCAGAAGATATTGACGAGTGTCTTGTGGTTGTTCGCAGCGGCTAAGTTGTAATTGCGGGCGATGTAGCGCCCGGGGAACTCCTCGGGGCTCCCCCCTACCCTCTGGTCGATTTTCTGACGGTATTCGTCGTTGTCACGGTACCAGAAGGCAAAATCCGTCATCGGGAAAAACGACGTGGCCGTTGAAAAAAGGTCCGGGAAGCGCACTGCAGCGGCCACGGCGTTACCGCCTCCGCCCGAGTAACCCCAGATGTTGACGTTCCGGGTGTCGATGACGGCTTCGTAGCGCCGCCTGGCCGCCTCTACGCAGTCGTAGATGTCCATTATCTCGATGCCGCCGGAATCGGCCTTTCCAGCCGAGTCGCCGGCGCCGCGCATATCAGGGGCAATCGCAACCATACCCTTAGCCGCCATCCGCCGGCAGTCGTTTACGACATTCCTGTGCGAGCCGCTGTAGCCGTGCATAACGATGACGAGCGGACGGTGACGCCCGCCCTCAGGCCTGGCCGCGAAGGCCCACAGCGGCCCGGTCCCGTCCAGGGTGGAAGTGTAGCTGAAAAGTTCCTCGCGAACAGGCGATTCCCGGGGCATCCGTGGACTCCTTCCCTGAATATTTCCCTGCCGTCGCCCGGCGGTGCACCCGCACCACTGCAAAAGCGCCACGGCGGATACAACCCACGACACGGCCGACGGCACACGGATGTGCGGCTTCTTCACTCGGCTGCCTCCATTGCATTTTGCTGCGTGGAATTTCGGAGAAACCATATGAATACTAAGACGCAATCTGCCAAAGTCAACACCAAGGGGGAGGGCTTCGCCCCCTTCCTGCTATGGGGGCCACGGACGTTGTCCGTGGCGGTCATCTGACCTTCCGCGGGCGAGGCAGTGCCTCGCCCCTACGGGCGCTGTGTGCACTGGTGACTCTGTAGGGGCACGATTTATCGCGCCCGATATCCTTGCGCCTTACCTGCGGGCGCAAGTGAACTTGCGCCCCTACAATCGTGTTTCTCTGTGTCTGGGTGACTTTGTGGTGAAAATGATACACGTGCGCCAAGGTTTGCCCGCTGCCGGTGTGGCGGACTTGTCCCACAGCGGCGCGGCGGTTGACCTTCCCGGCGGCGGCGCTATAATGGCAGGAGCGTGTCGGCGGAGTGAGTATGAAACTTCACAAGGTTCCGGGAATTGCGCTTCTATTTGTCCTCGTCGTCTGTGGCGGTTGCGTGGAATTGGGACGCCGTCCGGTTACGCTCAAGCCTGGGTTCGGCGAGCCATTGGGACACAGGAAACCCCGCATCGCCGTCTCGATACCGCAGCCTCAGGGCCTGGCGGGCTGGACGGCGGGAGACGATGACGTCTACTACCGCACGTCGAAGACCGACAGCCTCGTGCGCATTGCCGAGAAGTTCTACGGGGACCGTAGGTACTCCAGGGAAATCTACCTGGTGAACGAGGACGTCATATCGAGTGCCGGTGGCCTGAGGCGCGGCCTTGTCATCGTACTGCCCGGCGCCGGGGACAAGGAAGCTCTTTCCAGGTAGTGCTTGCCTGCAAGTGTTGTCTATTGGTCGCCGGGGCACAACCGGTGGTACCCAAAGGGCGCCCGTAGCTCAATTGGATAGAGTAGTGGGCTTCGAACCCAAAGGTTGCAGGTCCGAGTCCTGCCGGGCGCGCCAAAAGTACAGGGGCCGCGTTATGCGGCCCCTTTTTTGCTTGAAAAGCAACCAAACACCCGTTTCTACGGACGCCCCTCTTCCAGGACGACCTCCTGAGGCATCTCGCTCGTGAAGAGCGTTTGCCCGCCGGACTCGATCGCGAGCGCTGCCGAGTGCTTCTCACCCTTGGCGAAGGTCACGACGGCGGATTTGCCGGCCGGCGTTTCAACCTTGATTTTTATCGCATCGTCGCCGTTTCCCAGGACCGTGACCTTCGGCGCGTGGGTTGAACCCGCGTCGGTGACGAGCATAACGTTGAGGAAGTAGTCCTCGAGCGCCGGCTCGGCGGGGCTTTCCTCCACTCGCCAGGCACCGGGAATCTCGCCGTAGTGAAGTGCGGAGGGTACGCCGGTCGCTTTCGGGCCGCATCGGTAGTGGATGCCGCCCACCAGGAACTCATCCCCCGGGCCGCCGATCTTGACGATATCGCGTTCTTTCGGCAGGACCGGCACGCAGACAAGCCGGCCTTCGCCGTATTCGACCGAGAACCGACGCCCTTCGTCGATAAGCGTCGGTTCCTCCACCGAGTGCAGGAGCCAGGTTTTCTTGAATGCGGCGTTCGTCGAGACCACGTCGTCAAACACCACCACTGTATCCGGCTGGATGAAAAGCATCTGCCGCACGAACCGCTTCATCTTGTGCGGCGAGTAGGACTTCGTCGCGTCGCCGCAGACGTATGTGAAGTCCTTGGTGGCCTTGTAAGCGAGTATCCTACCCGTGTCCCAGCGGCCGGGGTTTGCGACCCAGTCGCACTTGCCGGGCCCCGTCGCCGAGGGGTAAGTCCCCTGGTCATAGTCCTCCGGGACGGTGCGGTCGGGGCCGATTCTAATCTGCTCGGCCTGGCCGCCGTCATTGACAACTCCCATCGCCATTTTTTCGTCGGGGTCGTAGACGAGGATCGTGTTGTGCGCGATTGCGCGCTTGCAGTAGTTGAAAAACTGCGACTTCTGCACTGTCTCCAAGCTGCCTTCCATGCCCCAGTCGTCGTCATAGCGGCCCGAATCGATTGCCAGCTCGCCCTTGTAATAGATCTCGAAGGCGTTGTTGTCGAGGTGCGCGTGGTCGCCGTAGTACTTCCCGCAGCGAAAGCTCACCCAGGAGTCGCCTGAGCGCGCGGCCTCCTTGTCCCAGCCCCACCCCGAACGCGCGATTACGAGCCCCTCGCCCCGGAATATCCGCGAAAGCGGCAGCTCGGAGGTCGGTTTCTCGTCGGCCGACGGGTCATACCACAGCAGCTTCGCCCAGTTCGTGCCCGGCCAGAGGGCGAACCTCTCGACCTCGCAATGGTTCACGAAATACTGGTAGTGGGGATTCCCGTACGCCGCGATCATCAGCAGGAGCCCCTCGTGGTCGCGCTCGTTCAAGTAAGGGAAATCGTTGTCATCGCCGGGGTAGACGAGGCCGTCCGGCTTGGCGCCGTAGATCATATAGTAGCCGTTGTACATCATATAGGGACTCTCGGCGAACATATCGACGCCGGTGGCGGTCTCGAGCGCGAGGAAAAACTTCAGCGCGTTGTTGAGAACGTGATGATTGTAGCAATACCCCTCGCCCCACGCGCCGTCGGGGTATATATGGCGAAAGACCTTCAAGGCGTCCCGCCACTCCTCGACGATAAACCGAAGGCCCTCTTCGCCGGCGGGGTCGTCTCCGTAAATCGCCAGCGCCGCCGCGCCTGCGCGCCAGCCCCACTGGTACATCATATCGTGGAACGAACGCCACGAACGCCCGCTGTCAATGGCGTTGCGCACCGTGTCGGCCAGTATCTTCAAAAGTGCCGCCTTTTCGTCGGAGGCAAGCAGGTCGTTGCACCAGTCGTAGACGAGCGCGCGGGCTTCGTACTCACGGTGGTTGCCGCCGGTCATCTTCATTGCCATTTCGACCGCCTCGCGGCCGGTTGCCCGGCTGCCCGTAATAACGTACGCAAGCGCACGCCCCTGGGCCGATGTGCCGGCGAGCTTGCGGACATCCTCAAGCGACTTACCCTTCACCTTCGCTTTCAGAAAAGCGATTCTATCTTCGTCAAGCCATATTCGCGGATGCTCTTTGCGGATATTCATTGTCGCCGACCTCCCTTGTTTCCCCTCGGTCTGGCTCCAGGCGGCCTGACCGAAGACCACCAGGGCGGTGACCAGCAAAAGCACTTTTCGTATATTCATATTCTACGTCCTCCAATTCCCATTGAGCACCTGCTGACAGCACTGATGCCGCCGGGGCCCGGCTTGGGGCGTTGTCCGGGCAGGACCTGCCGCTATCAATAGAGGATTTTACGCATACCGAAGACAAATGCTACGAATCCGCCCCGCCGCCGTGTGCCCGCTGCCACTTCTCCTCGGCCTCCGGCAGCCTGAGGTAAATCGGCAGGAGCGTTGCCGGGTCCGTTTTCTCGCCGACAAGGTAGGCCTTTTCACCCAGAAGGCCCAGTTTCATCGCCCTCGGACGCCATGCGGCCTCCGGCAGCATCTCGAAACCGCGCCGATCAAAAACACTTTCGTAGCGTCGAAGAGCATCCCCCAGAAGATACGCGGGCCGAGGCAGGCTTGCCGCAAATTCCTCCGGTGACGCCAGAAGCGGCCCCTCCTCACGGAAAAACGAGAAGCCCACGTTGCTGTAGGATGCGCCATACACCTGGTCTCTCCTGGCGTCGAGCACCACGGCCACGTGGTCGGCCGTCCGAGGGCCGTTTTCCGCTATGACGTCCAGTGAACACACCGCCGCCACGTCCACCCGCAATGCGTAGGAAAGTGCCTTCGCCGCGGCCACGCCCACCCTCAGGCCCGTATACGACCCCGGACCCACCGAGACCGCGATGAGTTCGATATCGGACCTCTTCCATTCGACTTCCGCAATGCAATGGTCCAGCTCCACCATCAGGTCCCTGCCGTGCAGAAGACCCCTGCGAAAGTGCTGCTCGTACATCACCCGGCCGTTGGCCACGCAAGCGACGCTGCCGATGGTACTTGACGTCTCGATTGCTATCGTATTCACTTCGTTTTTCCTTCGAATCTCCTGCCCGACCGCCGCTGGCATCACCGGTGTCACCGGCGCGACGATTACCCCCTTGTTATCACCAGTGGGGGCCCGGTGACCCTCGCAACAAGCGGTATTGTGTCTATCCGGAGACAATTCTCAAGGTCCTCGTCGTGCCCGGCGGTTCTGACGTTGTCCGCGCCCCTTCCGCCAAGGGCCATCCGGCGGACCGCATCCCACGGGCACTTGGCCGCGGCCATGGCGAAGGCCGCCTGGTCGTCCGTCTCAATCCGGCCGCTCTCGCCGAGAAGCCTCACCAGGAACCCCGCGCAGAGTACGTCCTCGATGGAGAAGTACCCCTCGGTGCCTGCGGCGGCAAGTATCACGTCCCCACCCGACCCGGCAAGCGCCGAAGCGGTGGCCGCGGCATTGACGAAGCCGGCTGTTAGGAGTTCCCCGGCGCCGACCGCCGCGGCCAGTAACCGCGTGCCGTTGGTCGTCGTCATAATAATCTCACTGCCTGCGATTTCCGGCGAGGAGAACTCTCTGGGCGAATTGCCCAGGTCAAACCCGTCGATTTTCACGCCGCCGCGCTCGCCGGCAAGGATTGCCGTGGGCCGGGCGGCCTTTTCTTCGAGGGCTTCCCGGATGCCGAGAAAAGGATAGACGGCAACCGCGCCCGAAGCCAGGGCCGTCACGACCGAGGTCGAAGCCCTGAAGCAGTCGATAACCACGACCCTGGCCTCCGAAACGTCCCGGCTTTCGAGCTCAACCGGTGTGAATGTGACCGATACCCGCATTACCCGCCCCGATATTGTCGCCACAACCGATGTAGGGTACGCCCGCCACTGCGGGTAAATCATGGCGCACACGGAATAAACAGTAATTGTCTCCGACAGTGTGCAGTCCGGGTCCTGGAAGGGGCTTCGCGTGCAACCTGAGACCCCCTGCCCTGCAAGACACTCCCTTTATACCGATTGCGCGGTCCGGGCGCAAGGGCATGGGGGGGCTTCGCCCCCTTTCTGCTGTGGGGGCCGCAGACGTTGTCTGCGGCAATCAACTGACCTTCCGTGGGCCAGGCAATGCCTCGCCCCTACAAATACTATGTGGCACTGGCGGCTTGGTAGGGGCAGGGCTTGCCCTGCCCGGTGCTGAGGGCGCAGCAAGCGGCGCCCCTACGGCATTGATTCCGCGTGCGGCGGGGTTTACCGACCGTGGAGGGCGCACTCTGCGTCGCTGAACACATTCCTTGGGACGGTTACGAGGCGGCGGGGAGGAGGCTGTGGAAGCTTGGGAACCTGCCGGAGGTCAGCGGGTCTTACGGTAAAGCTTGATGTCCAGGTACTTGACGCCCCAGCGGTTCGCCTGCCAGGGGTAGGTCATCCTGAGGTCGATATGGTAGCGGCGGTGACGCCGCCAGGAGTTGCGCATCGCCTTTCCCGTGTCGTCGACCTCTTTGACTCCGACGCCGGGAATGACGACGTATGTGCCGTAGGGGATGGCGCGCGGATCGGACGCGACGCCGTCGGCAACCCAGGCGTTCTGGCCGATGGATGTCTTGCCGTCGGCGAATTTTCCACAGGAACGTCGGCTGGGGTCGTAGGCGGTGACCTTCGCCCGCACCGTCTTCCAGTAGACATACCCCCTGGGAATGCGCGCCGACGCAGTGCGACGACGCGGGGTCGCCGGCGCCGTCCGGGCAGCCTGCGCGCTGTGGCCGGCATCCGGTGCGGCCGGAGTACGGACCCAGACGCGCTGCACTTGGCTCGGTTCGTCACCGACTAACGCCGCAAGCGGCATCTCGGTGGTTGGGTGAAGCCCCGGCACAGTCCCGCCTGTCGCTTCGCCTTCGACAAAGAGGCTTCTGGAAGCCACCATGACAAAGGCGCTTACGCCCAGCAAGACCGCCAGAGCGGCATGCTTTCCGTGCATTTTATTTGTGGGGGCCAAACGATGCGGACATAGAGCGAGCCGCTGTCGAGACCGCTCCCCTCTCCTCCTCTCCCGTGGAGTGTCCCTCTACCTTACGGTGACGTTATACTACCGGACACGGGATACGGTGTCAAGAATTCCGGCCGCCGAGGCGGCAAAGGGCGCTCAATCAGCCGGCCGCCGGCCGTATCCATCGGTCTGTACAGGGCTTACGACTGTCGAGCGGGTCAGACGATTCGCCGGGATTTTTTCAGTTTTTCCTCGATTTCGGCCATCTTCCCGCCGTAGCCTTCGCGGCCCATAAGCGCGTAGGCGGCCACCTTGCCGGCTTCCACCCCCGGCTGGTCGAACGCATTTATGCCGTAAAGCGCACCGCTTATGGCCGTTGCCATCTCGAAAAAGTAGAGCAGCTGACCCACTGTAAACTCGCTCACCTCGGGAACGAGAACGGTGCCGTTGGGCCGTCCCGCGGCGACGAGCGCCACCTCGGTGCCCCTCTTTTCCGCCGCAAGAAGCTCGTTTACCGTGTGGCCGCCGAGGTATCCGCAGGAGTCGTATTTTCCGAGCGCTGCGGGGATTTCGACCGTACAGGCCTGCTTTTGGACCTCGATGAATGTGACGGACTTGTCATAAGGCCCTTCGACATAGAGCTGCACCTGGGAGTGCTGGTCGGTGGCGCCGAGGGCCTTGACGGGCGTGGGGCCGGTGTTGACGACAGTGCCTGCGAGGTCCGTCTTTTTGCCGAGGCTTTCGGCCCAAAGCTGGCGGTACCAGTCGGCGATGTCATAGAGGGCGCTCGAGTACGGCATAAGGACGGATATCGGCGCTTTTTTCTGATAGAGGATGTACTGAAGCGCGGCGAAGGCAAGCGCCGGGTTCTCCTCGATGCTTTTCGCCTCGCACCTGCGGTCCATAAACGCGGCCCCGGAAAGAAGCTGCCTGATTTCCACTCCGAGCATCGCTGCCGGGAAGAGCCCCACCGCCGTCAGCACGGAAAACCTGCCCCCCACGTTCGACGGGATCGGCACTGTCCGCCAGCCGAACTCCTCGGCCATCTTTCTGAGGTCGCCCTTGTGAGGGTCGGTGGTTGCGACTATGTGATCGCGCGCGCTGTCGCCGAGGGCCTTTTTGAGGCGGTCGTAGAAGATCAGAAACTGCGTCATAGTCTCTGCGGTCGAGCCCGACTTTGTCA
>JAGHCE010000087.1 GCA_021160625.1 Planctomycetota bacterium
TCCTGCGAGAGCCTGCTCATTTCTTCCTCGCCCGCCGCGACGGCCCCCACAAAGTCAAAGGTGGCGGCGCCGGCGTTTTTGCTTTCGGCCGAGGCGACCACGGCCGCGGCCTGTTGCAACGCTTGCTGGCAGGAAAAAAGCACCTGCCGGCGGTTATTGTCCTCGATGAGTGAGCGCGCAAGCCCCACGGCGGCTGACGCCTCGTCGATGGCCCCCAGCGCTTCGATTTGCGGGGAATCCTTCGGCACGCGCCGCCCGCCCGGCAGGCCGGTAGCGCCGCCGTCGCCTGCTCCCATATCGGGTTTCATTCTCCCTCGGCTTTCAGTGCCATTCTCCCTCGACTTTCAGCGCGATTCCCCCACCCTCGGCCCGCCGGCACTCTTGCGACAAGCCGGTGAACGTTTCACCGCGCCCTGGAGAGCGTTCGCATAACAAGGAGCGCCCCTATACGTGCCTTGCGAAATCGGCCACCGTCGGCTTGACCGTCTTTTCGTAGTCCATATAGGAAATCTTGATCGTGTCCTCGTGGGTGTTGGCCTGGAAGACGATTTCCTCATTAACCGAGAGCGATTCGTCGACGTAGGTCGTCAGGCCGTAGAGGTTTCCAAACGGCGACTCCGCTCCGAGCTGGACATCCGGAAAGAGGCCCTCCATCTCGCCTTCGTTGGCCAGGCGCACTTTGCCGCCCGCGATCTTCGAGAGTTTCTCCACGTCCACGACGTGCGTCGCCGGGCAGATGGCCACTGCATAGGCGTCGCCTGCCTTGATCACCACGACCTTGGCCAACTGTCCTCCGGGAACGTGTGAAGTGGCGGCGACCTCCTGCGCCGTGAAGGCCTCCGGGTGGTGCGTCTTGGTGTAAGGAATCTTTTCCTGCCTGAGATAGTCCTCGATCCTCATCGCACACCTCCTGGGCGAAAGCGCCCAAAAAAGGCCTCTCGTACACTGCCGCACACGTAGGGGGTTACACAAGCGTCTCCTTGAGAAAAGAAACCGTGGCCTCGATGACCTCGTTGCGCCAGGGGATGCTCGAATAGACGTGGTCGGATCCCTCGATGCGCAGTCGCTCGGTGCGAATGCCTCGGGCCTTGCCCGCCCGCAGGAAATCCCCGGAATGGGAGTATGGCACGCCCTCGTCGCCGCTTCCGTGGATGACAAGCGCCGGTGCACGGCTTTTGGCGAGCTCGGCGGGAGGGTCTATGCCGGGGAGCGTCTCCAAGAACGCCCTGCCGAGATAAAGGCCGCCGATGTCGAGGCGTCCTTCCTCCTGGATGCGCTTGAGGTCCTTTTTCGGTCGGGCCGCCTTGAACAGCTTATCCGGCCGCGCCGGCGCCGACCAGAGGACGACGCTTTTGACCGAGCGTTCCTTCCCCGCTAAAAGCGCCGCCATCATACCGCCCAGGGAGAGCCCCACCACGCCGAGACGGCGAGAGTCGATGCGCCTCTGGCCGCGGATCTCGGCCAGCGCCGCGCGCGCGTCCGAGAGCTCCTCGAGAGGCGTCATATCCTCAAAGAGCCCCTCGCTTTCCCCCGAGCCTCTGAAGTCGAACCTGAGCGACGCGATCCCCTCGTCGGCCAGCCGCCGCGAAAGGCCGACGAAGATGAAGTGCGGCTCGCATTTCCAGCCGGTGAACCCGTGCAGGATGACGACCCCGGGGCACGGCTTTCTGCCGGCGGGCAGATGAAGCGTGCCTGCAATGAGCTGTCCCTTATTCTTGAAGTAATGGGCTTTCTGCATTCCGTTTTCCCTCCGAATGTACGATGGGCGTGCGGCCCGCGCTTGGCTTCGGCTGCCGCCGGGCTTCAAAGTATACCTTCTTCGTAAGGCACATATCGTGATAGAGGCATTCCAGCGCCGAGCCTCTCAGCCGGAAGAAGCGCCTCAACTCGGCGTAAGCCTCGTCCGTGAAGACGGGCACCTCGGTCGGCGCGAGGCGCCAGAAGGGTGAGAGATGCCGGAAATGAAGGCTTTCGTAAAGCCGCAGCGCCCTCTTGTTGTGTGCGGCGACGTCGAGGTAGAGCACGTCGTAGCGCATCCTGTTGAAGTAGTGGTCAAGGAGCGCCGAAAGGGCCTCCCGGCCGTAGCCCTGTCCGAGTTTGTTGGAGGCCAGGTGTACCCCCAGGCGACTTGTCCTGGCGTCGGCGTCGATTTCTCTCAGCGACATCTCGCCGATGAGGTGCCCCTTTTCATCTTCGACGGCGAAATAAATGCGGCCGGTATCCGTCATCCGGGCCAGGAGCCATCTCTCGCGATCGACGAAGGTGGAGAGCCTGTAGTTGAGATGTGTGAAGAGCAGATCGGTGTACGGCGGCCAGGCCAGGCGCTCTTTTGCGTCGCTTCTCCTGAACCTGCGCACCTTCACCCGGCCCTCGCAGGCATATATCTTGCTTCTCATAAGGCACCCTGCAGGTGAATATCCGCATCCGAGTCTATGTATAAGGTACAAGGCGCTTGTTTGCAAGCACAAGCCGGGTCCCAAGTGCAAAAAAGATTGGAAGGCCCCGGAGCAAGAACATATAATCCCATCTGTCAGAAAGGGGACAATGTATGACGACGCCGGACGATGCTACCGAACAGGAGATTCGCGGTCTTATCGGCCGACTGGTCGATTACTCCCTACGCTCGGCGGCGCGCAGGCGCCTGCTTGTCATAGGCAGGCCCGCCGTAGGCGCTCTTGTCGAGGCGCTCGACTCGAAGGTGGAGGGGGTTGCCTGGGCCGCGGCGACGACTCTCGGGGAGATAGGCGCCGAGGAGGCGGTTGACGGGCTTGTCAAATCCCTTTCCAGCCCTATTGCCGAGGGCGCGAAGCTCGAAGCCTTGCACAGGATCACGGGGCGCGACTACTCCAAGGGCGCAGGCTTCGGGCAGCCGGCGGCCGAGATAAAGCCGGTTGCGACAGTCGCCGACAACGAGCTCGCCGAGGCGCTCGTATCGGACACCATATCCGCGAAGAGACACAAAACCGGCTGCACCTTCACGGTGCTCCTGGCCGGAGGAAGGCACCAGGACGTGGAGATGATGCTCTCGTTCAAAGATACCGGCGGCTTGCCTCTGGTGGCCTTCTATACCGAGTGCGGCCCGGCGAATCCAGAGAAGTTCGAGTGGGCCCTCAAGACAAACCTCAAGGTCCCCTTCGGGGCGTTCGCCATAAGGGAGACCACGGGAGGGGACAAATTCGTGATGGTGGACGCCTACTTGCGCGAGAGCGCCACCACGCATCAGTTGAGACGTGCCCTGGAAGTTCTCGCCAAGCGCGCTGACGCGATGGAAAGAGAACTGACCGGCAGCGATTCGAATTGAGAGGAAGGCCACATTATGCCTAAGCTCGGCGTAAACATAGACCACGTCGCCACGGTGAGGCAGGCAAGGCTCACGGTCGAGCCGGACCCCGTGTGGGCAGCGGCGCTTGCCCAACTCGGCGGCGCCGACTGCATCACCGTTCACCTGCGGGAGGACCGGCGGCACATACAGGACAGGGACGTCCGGTTGCTGGCCGAAACCGTCACGGTGAAACTCAACCTCGAAATGGCCGCCGCCGACGAGATAATCCGAATAGCGCGCGAGATAGTCCCCACGCAGGCGACGCTTGTCCCGGAAAAGCGCCTGGAACTTACCACCGAGGGTGGCCTTGACGTGGCGGGCAACCTCCCGAAGATAACCGACGCCGTGGCGGCGCTTCGCGAGAAGGGCATAATCGTCAGCCTCTTTGTCGACGCCGAGAGCGCCCAGATAGAGGCATCAAGGGCCGCCGGCGCCGATGCTGTCGAGCTCCACACCGGCCGCTATGCCAATGCCGCCGGCACCGAGGCGGACAAGCGCCTTGGAGAACTTGCCGAGGGATGCGAACTGGCGGGGAAGATCGGCCTGGTCGTTCATGCGGGGCACGGCCTTACGTATGGGAACGTGCGGCCGGCGGCGCTCATCGAGGGCTTCGACGAATTCAATATCGGTCACAGCATAATCTCGCGGGCTATCTTCGTCGGTATCGAGCAGGCCGTGAGGGAAATGAAGCGGCTCGTTGACGTCTGAGCCTGCGGTGGGCCAAGGCGCTCGGAAAGGAGCGGTTATGTTTGAAGGTGTAACAGTCGCGCTGGTGACGCCGTTTGCAGAAGACCGCCTCGATTTCGCTAAGATCGAGGAGCTCGTTGACTGGCACATCGACAAGGGGACAGACGGGATACTTCCCTGCGGGACGACAGGCGAGTCTCCGACACTTAGCCACGAGGAGCACGAGGCCGTCGTGGACACCGTCATCAAGGCGGCCGGGGGGAGGGTGAAGGTCCTTGCCGGGGCGGGCTCGAATTCCACGTCCGAGGCGCTGCGGCTGACGCGCCACGCGGCGGCCTCCGGCGCCGACGCGGCGCTCGTCATCACGCCGTACTACAACAAGCCCACGCA
>JAGHCE010000086.1 GCA_021160625.1 Planctomycetota bacterium
GAGAAAGACCGCCGGCACCTTCCAGTTGACATAGCCCTTGTAGATGAGGAAGAGCCCCCCGGCGAGGATGAGGATGGCCGAGGTCTCACCGATGCAGCCGGGGATGTGGCCGAGAAACAGGGCCTTGAGGCTCGGGTACATCATATGGACGTGCCCGGCGGCGGACGGGGCGATTGAAGAGACGGCGTCGTTGGCCAGGGGGGTCGCGCGGGAAATCACATCGCAGGCAGCGGAGTCGGCTCCCGCGGCGGCGACGTTGCGGATGTCCTGGAAAACCCTGGTAAATCCGCGGCCGGAAACCACCGGCCACGACGAAAGCGTCACGTACTGCGGATAGGCAATCTGCACAAATGCCCGGCCCACGAGCGCCGGGTTCCAGATGTTGCACCCGAGGCCGCCGAAGAGCTGCTTGGCGACGATGATCGCGACACCGGCGCCGACGACCGCGACAAAGAGCGGCACGTTCGGCGGCAGGACAAACGCCAAGAGCATCCCCGTCACCACGGCGCTGCCGTCGCCTGCGGTAATCGGCCTGCCGGAGAACTTCTGCCAGAGGGCCTCGAACACCACGCACGATCCCACAGAAGTAAGCGTGACGACGCCTGCATACCATCCAAAGTTGACAAGTGCGAAAAGCAGTATGGGCGCGAGCGTGCAGGCAACCGTCCACATTATCCTCGCCGTGTTCTCGCCCTCGCGGATATGAGGAGACGGCGCGATGCTAAGATGCAGGACATCCGGTTCCCGGCTCACTTCTCGGCCTTTCTTTCACGGGTGCGCCGCTCGGCAATCTGTGCCTTGCCGAACTTTATCCAATTGACGATGGGGCGCTTCGAGGGGCACACGTAGGTGCAGCAACCGCATTCAATGCAGTCGGCAAGGTCCATCAAGACCGCGTCGTCAAGCCGCCCGGCCTCCAGCAGCACGCCGAGCTGGCTGGGCACCAGCGACACCGGGCAGGCCCTGACGCACTTGCCGCAGCGGATGCAGGCGCCGAAGTCCTCCGAAGGCACCTCATCGAGCACAACGAGCCCCGAAGTCCCCTTGGTAACCGGGATGTCGGCCGAGCGCTGGGCGATTCCCATCATCGGCCCGCCCATAATGAGCCGCCTGGGCGTCCCCGTGATACCGACCTTCCACAGCAGTTCGGCGTAAAGCGTGCCCACTCGGACACGGAAATTAGCCGGGGACACCGTACAGGGGCCCGTTACGGTCGTAATCCTCTCGATAAGGGGGCGGCCGAAACGGCAGGCGTCGTAGACGGCGGCGCAGGTTGCGACGTTCTGGACGAGAACGCCTGCGTCCATCGGCAGACCACCCGATGGGACCTGGCGGCCGGTAACAGCCTGTATGAGCTGCTTCTCGGCGCCCTGCGGGTAGCGAGTGGCGAACATCACGACCTCGGCGTCGGCGAGATCCGCGGACGCTTTCTGCAACGCCTCGAAGGCATCGGGCTTGTTCGCTTCAAGGGCGAATACGATCTTCGCGGCGCCGGCGGCCCGGCGGGCCAGGTCCGCGCCGAGGACGATTTTCTCGGCCTCTTCGAGCATAAGGCGGTGGTCGGCGGTCAGGTACGGCTCGCACTCGGCGCCGTTTACGATAAGTGTGTCGATGGGCTTATTTTCAGGCGGCGAGAGCTTCACGTGCGTGGGAAAGGTGGCGCCGCCCATCCCTACGAGCCCCCCGTTGCGGACAATGTCGCGGACGGCACCGGCATCGAGGCCGGAAATATCCCTTTCGACGTTGCAACCGTCGGCCCACGCCTCGCGGCCGTCGTTTTCGAGTATGACCGAGAGCGTCTTCCTGCCGAGGGGGCCCAGGTGCTCCTCGACGGCGGCCACCCTGCCCGAAACCGGGGAGTGAATCGCCGCCGAGACGAACCCGGCCGGCTCGCCCAGGACGGTTCCCTTCAGGACCTCGTCGCCGGCGCAAACGCCGGGGGCAGCCGGCGCACCAATGTGCTGGGCCAGTGGCACGACGAGGACCTCGGGCGGTGGGAAGTCCTCTATGGGCAGGGCAAACGTTTCGTCCTTGGTTTCGGGCGGATGAACGCCTCCGCTGAACCTGTGCATCATATGAACCTCTGTCGGAATGGCGGATTTCGTACGCTACGGACCCTGTGAGGGGGACTCTGGCGGCGGGACGGGCGCTGCCTGGAACTTCCGCGCGGCCCTGTCGATATTTCGAATCCCCTGCTTTATGCGCTGCTCGTTTTCGATGAGGGCCATCCGCACGTAGCCCTCGCCGTAGTCTCCGAAGCCCCTGCCCGGAGATACGGAAACCTCCGCGTTTTCCAAGAGCCACATTGCGAATTCGATCGATCCCATCGCCCGGAAGGGCTGAGGTATTTCGGCCCAGACGAACATACTGGCCTTCGGTTTTTCGACGTTCCAGCCGATGCGGTTGAGGCCGTCACAGAGCACGTCGCGGCGCTGCCGGTAGATGAGGGCCTGTTTTGGTGCGACCTCGGCCCATTTACGCATTGCCATAATGCCGGCGACCTGGGCGGCCTGGAAAATGCCGTAGTCGTAGTAACCCTTTATCTTGGCCAGAGCGCGGCACATCTCGGCATTCCCCGCGCAGAAGCCTATCCGCCAGCCGGCCATATTGAAGGGCTTGGAGAGCGTGGTGAACTCCACGCCGACGTCCCTGGCGCCGGGGGCCTGCAGGAACGAGGGCGCCTCGTAACCGTCGAAGGTGGTCAGGCCGTAGGCTAAGTCGTGCATCACCATCACGTCATATTTCTTCGCGAAGGCCACCAGATCCTTGAAAAAATCGAGGTCCGCAGTCATCGTGGTGGGATTGTGGGGAAAGTTGACGATGACGACTTTGGGCTTGGGCTGGAGGTGGTTGGTCACGTCGATGAGGGTTTTTATGAGCTCGGGACCCGGGGCGAGGCGCACGTTGATGACGCTTGCGCCCGCCAGGATCACGCCGTAGACGTGAATGGGAAAGGCCGGCGACGGCACGAGGACAGTATCCCCCGGCCCCAGAAGCGCTAAGCACAGGTGGCTGAAACCTTCCTTCGAGCCGATCGTGGCTATGACTTCACTCGCCGGGTCAAGGTCCACGCCCCACTTGGCTCCGTAGAGCCTGGAGAGCTCCCTGCGCAGGTTGTAGAGGCCGATGGAGACGCTGTAGCGGTGGTTGCGGGGGTCGAGGACCGCCTCGCGCAACTTTTCGACAATGAACGACGGCGTCGGGTCCGAGGGATTGCCCATACCGAGGTCGATAATGTCGGCACCGGCGCGGCGCTTGCGGTAAAGCAGGGCGTTCAGCCTCCCGAAAAGATAGGGCGGCAAACGCAGAAGCCTGTCCGAAACCGGTATCGAGTACGTCTTTGACTCGCTCATACTGTCTCTTAGATGCCCCGCTTTATGACGGCAGTGCCGACGAGCTGCTGAAGCATCTGACCCTCGATGTTGCGTATCTTGAACTCCAGCGTATCACTGCGGATGCTGTCCTTGACACTTTCGAGCTTCACGTCGCTGGCCGGGATTAGGCGGGTCAGCTTGAAGACATAGAAGTTCTGCTGGGCACCCGGTATAACGCCGGAAACGCTGTTGGCCTTAAGATTGAATATTTCCTCGGCGAGAGCCTGTGTGATGACGATGCTCCCGAAGTTCTTGGGGAAAAACCCTTCGGTCAAGAACGCCGGAATGTAAGCGTGGTTGCCCGATGTGCGCTTGTCGATGGACTTGGCGGCGGCCACCTGTGCGAAGTCCTCCCCGGCCGCAATCTTCGCGAGTGCGTCTTCGGCGTCCTCCCGGGTCCCGGTCACTATCACCTGCACCTCCGCCTTTCGCCCGTACTTCTCGCGAAAGACCTTCTCAAGCTCATCGTCGGTAACTGTAATGCCCTTTTCGGCCATCCTGTGCAGGAGGGCCTCGGTGCGCAGCTGCCTCTTGTACTCCTGGGCGGGCATGCCCATCTGCTGGAGGCGCACCATCAGGTTGGAAACACCGCCGACGGAGGCGGCCTGCTTGTCGAAAAGGGCCTCAATCTCACTCTCGGAGATGGTGATGCCCTGTTTCGCGGCCGCCTGCTCCACGACCTTGTGGCGAACCATAACGTCGAGAATGCTACGGCCGGCCACGCGCCTCAACGTTTTGAGCCACTCGCTTTCGGTTATCGGCTCGCCGTTTACGGTGGCAATCACCCCTTCGGGCAGTTCCACGGCCATAACCCCTCCCGGCGCCTCGGTGCCTCCCGGCGCAACGGGGCCGACAGGCTCGGCAGGACCTACGGTCTGGGCCGCAAGGACTCCCGCAAGAACGACGATTCCGACAAAAACAGCCAAGCACTTGAATACCCGCATTTGAAAAACCCCTTCTGCAACCAGGAGAAACCGGAACAACCATTGTGGAATCCTACGGTTGACCTCCCGGTATGTCAACAGATTTCAGCATCCCCGGCGGCCGGTCGGGACAGCCCCACATGCCGGTAATTGTCCCAAGAAATGTGTTCAGCGACTCAAGGCTTGCCCCCTCCACGGCGGGTAAACCTTACCGCACGCGTATCATTTTCACCACAGAGGTATCCAGACACAGAGGAAAAAGAACGAATAGAAAAAAGGAAATAGGAGATATTGAGGCTCACGCAAGGACGCAAAGAGAGTAAGGGGGGGGAAGAGGATAGCAACGCCATAACAGTTGTAGGGGCGAGGCATTGCCTTGCCCGCGGAAGGTCAAGTGATTGCCGCGCGCAACGCGCGCGGCCCCCGTAGCAAAAAGGGGGCGAAGCCCTCGCCCCACAGCAAGAGGGGGCGAAGCCCTCCACAGGCCGTTTCTCCTTGACTTGCAATGGCTTGAGATTAGTTTAGAGCTTCCGAATACCTGGTCTGCGATTCACTGCGAGTAAACGGGGGATGACCTGTTGGCGGGCGCTTCCAGAAAATCCGGAGGGGACGCCTCTACTGGAAAGGCGCTGGCTGGAAAGGCACTGGAGAAGGCGCAGCGCCTTGCAGCAAGGCGCCGGTACGCCGAAGCCTCACGGTTTTTCAAAAAGGCACGCAGTGAAGGGGCTCTTTTTTCGGGCCTGTGCGGCGAGGCGCTGTGCCTTTACAAGATGGGCAGGCTTCCCGAGGCTCTCACCCTCGCGCACCAGGCCGCCGAAGCAATGCCCGCAAGCCCCCGGGCGCACTTTGTGGCCGCCCTGGCCTTGAAGGACGCCGGGCGCTACGACGAGGCGATAGGCTCGCTTGACAGAGCCCTTGCCCTGGGCTACCGCCGGTCGGTCATACTGTATCACAGAGGCGCGGCGCATTTCCTGGCCGGGAGGTTGTCCCGAGCCGCGAAGGATTTCAAGGAGGCCGTCCGTGAAGAGCCCGCAAGCGCGGCGGCGTTCTACAACCTGGGAGTCGTACAGGTGCACCGGTCGAGGTGGCGGGAAGCGGCGGCGGCCTTTTCGGCCTGCGCCGAGCTCGACCCTGCCGGCCTGCCGCACTATAACGAGATTATTTTCGCAATAGGGCGTGCACAGGCCGGCGAGGAGTTTTACTTCAGGGGCCACAGGATGAAGAATATGCTGGCGCTACTGGCGGACAGCTGCCAGAGGCGCTCCCAGCAGCCCCAGGCCGAGGGTGCGCAGGCAAGCAGCCTCGAAGCGATTATCGAGAAACTGAAGAAGGTCCTCGCAGAGATGTCGGAGATGCTCTCCTTCGTGAAGCGGGAGCCCCTCGACCTTGATGTCTGGGACATACATAACATCATCGATACGGCCCTTCTTTCGACCAGCGACGCCCTGGCAGGCGTCCAGGTGCAAAAGCACTACGGCGCGGACATTCCCGGCGTCGTCTGCGACGCCCAGGACATAAGCGAGGCATTCCTGAACATTGTGCTCAACGCCGCCGAGGCGATGGGCAAGGGCGGCGTACTCACCATTCGCACCGGCTGGGACGGGCACGACACGGTGCGGGTGGAGTTCGAGGACACGGGCGGGGGTGTCAAGGCCGACCCTCCGGAAAAGGTTTTCCAGTTCGCCTTCACGACCAGGCCCGGCGGCACGGGGCTGGGCCTGTGCCAGGCCTCCAGGACCGTCGAAGAGCACGGGGGCAGAATACTTGTCGAGGACGGCGCGCGCGGTGCGAGGTTCGCGGTCGAGCTGCCGCTTAGGGCTGCCACGGGCGAGAGGATACAGGAAATCGGTTTGAGGCCGGACCTTTGTGAAGACATCGGACTTTTGTGGGCCGAGGGCCCCGACAGACCCATCGAGGTTTCAGCCGACAGGTAGGCGGCGCCTATGGAGCGGATATTAGTCGTAGACGACCAGGTCGAGGTTCTTGAATACCTCACGGAGCTGCTCTGCCAGAGCGGCTACAAGGTAACCGCCTGCGGGGATGCGGCCTCGGCGCTGGCCACCATTGAAAAGGAAGGCGAGGGCATAGGGCTGGCCATCCTGGACCTCGACCTCGGACAGGGCTCCGACGACGGGCTCTCGCTGCTGGGCGACATCAAGCGCCGCCAAAAGGACCTGCCCGTCATCATACTCACGGGTAAGGGGGGCACGCGGGCAGCCGTGCAGGCAATGAAGCTGGGCGCGGTGGATTTCCTCGAAAAGGGCGCGTATCTCACGGCCAACCTCACCGCCAGCGTCAAAAAGGCCGACCGGTTCCTGCGGATCATAAAGGAAAACCGCAGGCTGATGGCCCAGACGGCCAGCCTCCGCCAGGCTGCCGAATACTACCAGGAGCTCATCGGCCTGAAGCGCCGGATGGTCGGGGGGTCGTGGGCGCTTCGGGAATGCCTGCGGGAGGCCGACGCCGTCGCCGCGGTGCGCCGGCCCATCCTCGTAAAGGGCGAGCGCGGAACCGGCAAGGAGCTCATCGCCGCCTACATACACCAGAAGTCCCCGCGCGCCGACGAGCCCTTCGTCGTCGTCAACTGCGCGTCCTTGAGCGGCAACCTCCTGGAAAGCGAGATGTTCGGCCACGAAAAAGGGGCGTTCACCGGCGCGGCGGGCAGAAAGCCCGGACGCTTCGAACTGGCCGACGGGGGGACGCTCTTTCTCGACGAGGTGGGCAATATGGCCGCCGACTTCCAGGAGATGATCCTCCGAGTCGTCGAGTACCAGCACTTCGAGAGGGTGCAGGGCACCGAGACGATCCAGGTGGACGTGCGCCTCATCGCCGCCACCAACACCGATATGGAAGCGATGATGGAAAAGGGCGCCTTTCGCAGGGACCTCTACGACCGCCTCGCATTCAAGGTGATAAGGGTGCCGCCTCTGAGAGAACGCACCGAGGACATCCCGGCCCTCGTCACGTACTTCCTTGATGAGTTGGCAAACGAAGTGCCGAGCCTGGGCCCGAAAAAGTTTACACCGGCCGCGCTTGCAAAGCTCAAGGAGTTCGACTGGCCGGGAAACATAAGGCAGCTCAGGAATACCGTCGAGCGGCTCGCCATCGAGGTCGCCGGCGAAAAGGTGGACGTGACCCATCTGCAGATCGACCAGCCCCCGGGCCGGATCAACGGCGACACCTTCCAGGAAAAGGTCCACAGTTTCCAGCAGGACCTCCTGCGGAGGGCACTTGACGCCTCAAAGGGCAACCAGCGCGCAGCAGCAGGGTCACTGGGGCTGACCTACGACCAGTTCAGGCATTACTATAGGAAGTTCGGTCTCAAGAAGACTTAGCCCCTTCTTTACTATGTGCCACTGGTGGCTGTGTAGGGGCGCGATTTATCGCGCCCAATGCGCCCGTACCCTTTACCTGCGGGCGCAATAAATTGCGCCCCTGCCTTATTCCGCGCGCGGCAAGCCGCGCCTAATGGGTAGGGCGGACATTCTTGTCTGCCGAACGTTTATTCCGCGTGGGCTCAAGCCCACCCTACCCTTGCTACATTTGCCATGGAC
Source organism: Planctomycetota bacterium (assembly GCA_021160625.1). Taxonomy (GTDB): domain Bacteria; phylum Planctomycetota; class DG-23; order SLPQ01; family SLPQ01; genus JAGHCE01. The sequence goes on from JAGHCE010000086.1 coordinate 7,852, forward strand.
GATGTCCGTGGCAATCAACCGACCTTCCGTGGGCGCGATAAATCGCGCCCCTACAATTACGTAGTGTGGCCTTTGGCCCGCAGCGGTCACACGACCGGGAGCAAAATCGTGGTAAAAAGACAGGATTCAAAGGGCGTAACCGCCCTGCGGCGCAAAAGCCTGAACGGCGCCTGGCATCTTGCAGGCGAAGACCCCACCGGCAAAACCATCGACATCGAAGCGCACGTGCCCGGCGTCGTCCACTGGGACCTCGAGCGCGCCGGGATCATCCCCAACCCGTTTCTGGCGGACAACGAAAACAAGGTCCAATGGGTCGCCCGGCACGATTGGACATATACGAAGAGGTTCCGCGCGTCACCAGAGACTGCGGCCGGCCGCCACGTGGAGCTCGTCTTCGAAGGGCTCGACACCGTCGCCGAGATAACCCTCAACACCCGACATATCGCTCGAACGGACAATATGTTCGTGCCGCACCGCCTCGACGTTAAGGGAGTGCTGGCGGCCGGAGAAAACGTCCTGGAAGTAAGATTCCTCTCGCCGGTAGAAGAGGGCCTTGCCCTCCACCGAAAGTACCGGGAGGTTACCCTCCGGCCAGCGGATAATCCGCGCCCCTATCTGCGCAAGGCCCAGTATTCCTTCGGGTGGGACTGGGGGCCCGAGATTGCCACGTCCGGCATCTGGCGCGGGGTTCACGTGGAAACCTGGCAGAGTGCGCGCATAGAGAGCGTCTATTGGCGAACGCTCGCGGCCGACGCTGTCTCTGCCGTGGTGGCCGTCACCGTCTGGTGCCGAGGCTCCGGCAAGGTGAAGAGCGAGGCGTACCTGGCCTCAGGCGGCAGGAAGTATCCCGTGACGCTCTCGCGTGTGAAGGCGGCCGGCGGCTTCGCGTTCGAGGGCACGGTCACCGTCAAACGCCCGCGGCTCTGGTGGCCGGCCGGCCACGGCGCCCAGCCGCTCTACGATGCGGCGGTGGTGCTTCGCGAAGGCGGCGGCGTAATCGACAGCCGCGAGGAGAAGATCGGCATCCGGACAGTCGCGCTCGTGCGCCGCCGCGACAAGGAGGGCAAAAGTTTCACAATCGCCGTCAATGGCAGGGAAATATTCTGCAAGGGCGCAAACTGGATACCCGCCGACTCCTACCTGCCGCGCATCACCCGGCGCGACTACCGCGAATGGGTGAGGCTCGCGGCGCGGGCCAATATGAATATGCTTCGCGTCTGGGGCGGAGGGATATACGAGTCGCCGGACTTCTACCGCGCGTGCGACCGGTACGGCCTGATGGTGTGGCAAGACTTCCCCTTTGCCTGCTCGCACTACCCGGACGGCAAATGGTTCTACGAGAAGGTAAGGCGCGAGGCGGTCCTTGCCGTAAAGGCGCTGAGAAACCATCCCTCGCTCGTCATCTGGTGCGGAAACAACGAAAACCAGTGGCTCCTCGACCCGCCCGTCGGCGGCAGGGCAATTTACCACCGCCTGTTGCCGCGCCTGGCGAAAACTCTCGACCCGCAGCGGCCCTACTGGCCCTCAAGCCCCTATGGCGGCAGCGACCCCAACAGCCAGACCCACGGCGACCGCCACAACTGGCAGGTGTGGTCGAAGTGGGTCGACTACCGGGCGTACACAAAGGACCGGGGCCGGTTCCTCAGCGAATTCGGCTTCCAGGCGCCGCCGCCTATGGAGTCGGTTGCGGACTTCGGCCCGCTCGACACGCTGCACCCGCAGCATCCGCTCTTCGAGCACCACAACAAGCAGCCGGAGGGCCCCGAGCGGCTGGCGCGGTTCCTGGCGGCCGACTTCCCGCCGACAAAAGGCATCGAGGAATTCGTCCACCTGACCCAGCTCGTGCAAGCCGAGGCGATAAAGACCGGCGTCCTCCACTGGCGAAGCCGGCAGCCGGTGACTTCCGGCGCGCTCTACTGGCAGCTCAACGACTGCTGGCCCGTATGCTCCTGGTCGGCGGCCGACTACCGCAGGCGTCCGAAAGCGCTCTGGTTTTACACCAGGAGATTTTTCGCGCCGGTGGCGGTGAGGGTCGCCGAGCTCGATGACGGCATATCCGCCTGGGTGATAAACGATTCGCCTGTGACGACCGCCGGCAGGCTCCGGCTGGAGAGTGTGACCTTCGACGGGAAGGTGAAAGCGCGCGTTGAAAAGCGTGTCCGCGTGAAGCCCGGCGGCGTGGCGAAAATCGGGCCTCTCACCCGCGTAAGGCTCGCCGTCGACGACCCGGCCGGGGTCCTGCTGCCCGCGACGCTTGTACCCGTCGGCAAGAGGGCTGTCCGCGATACGGCGTTTCTCCTGCTCCCGAAGCACTTGAGGCTCCCCGAGCCAGGCCTCAAGTGGCGCGTGCAGGCCGTCGGCAGCCGCTTGGCTCTCCGCATCACGGCCAAACGCCTCGCCTACGGGGTATTCCTGCGCCTGCCGGAGACCGACGCCCGCTTTTCGGACAATTTCCTCACGCTCCTGCCCGGCGAAATCGCGACGGTGACCGTTACCGGCGCTGCTCTCAAACCCAGGGAAGCGGCACGCCGGCTGCAGGTGCGCTGGGTGCGCGTGTGAGGAACGTGCCACGGCGGGTCCCCGTGCTGCGAAGCTTTAGCGAAGCGGGATTGCCCCGCCGTGCAAATTATATTCCGCGTGCGCCAAGCCAATAAGTAGGGCGGACATTCTTGTCTGCCAACATTTATTCCGCGGGCGAGGCCTCGCCCCTACATTATTTCCGCGTGCGCCAAGGCGCACCCTACACTATGCGGCACTGGTGGCTCGGTAGGGCGCGGCTTGCCGCGCGCCTGCTGCATCAGGGCAGGATCATCGAGCGGCCGGTCATCTCCGGCGGCTGGGGAAGGCCCATCATTTCGAGTATGGTAGGGGCAATGTCGGCCAGGATGCCGTCTTCTCTCAGGCGCGCCGACTTCCGGGAGTCGTCCACGAGGATGAAGTGCACCTTGTTGGTCGTGTGCGCCGTGAAGGGCTCGCCCGTCTCGAAGTCTATCATCTTCTCGGCGTTTCCGTGGTCGGCCGTGACGATGAGGGCGCCGCCGGCGGACTTTGTCGCCTCAACGACGCGGCCGACGCATTCATCGACCGTTTCCACGGCCTTCACCGCCGCTTCGAATATGCCTGTATGGCCGACCATATCGCAGTTGGCGAAGTTCAGGACCACGAGGTCGTAGTCACCGGAGGCGATCCTCTTTTCCACCTCGTCGGTGACCTCGTATGCGCTCATCTCAGGCTGCAGGTCATAGGTCGCCACCTTGGGTGAGGGGATGAGGCTCCTGTCCTCGCCCTTCACGGGTTCTTCGACGCCGCCGCTGAAAAAAAACGTGACGTGCGCGTACTTTTCCGTCTCGGCTATCCGCAGCTGCCGCCACGACGCCTCGCTTACGACCTGGCCGAGGATGTTTACAAGCTCAACCGGCCCGAAGGCGGCCGGCGCGTCTATCGTAACGTCGTACTCGGTCATACAGACATAGCGGGGAAAAAGGCCGTCAGGCCTCTCGAAGTGCGGGAAGCCCCTGTCAACGAATGCCCGCGTTATCTCCCTTGCCCTGTCGGCGCGGAAGTTGAAGAAAATGAACGAATCCTCCGCCCGGATGAGGCCCACCGGCTCCCCGTCATCTCCGACGACGAGGGTGGGCTTTACGAACTCGTCGGTCTCGTCGTTTTGGTAGCACTCTTCCAGGAAACCGGCAACGTCCCTCGTCGTGCGGCCCTGGCCGGCCGTAAACGCCCGGTACGCCTCTTCCACGCGCTCCCAGCGGTTGTCGCGGTCCATCGCCCAGTATCGCCCGCAGACGCTCGCGACGCGCCCTGCGCCGATGTCGGCCGCCTTGGCCTCCAGCTGCCGAATGTACTCTGCGCCTCCCGTCGGGGACGTGTCGCGGCCGTCGGTAAGCACGTGAACGAAGACCCTGTCGAGGCCGTTTCTGGCCGCGAGCTCCAAGAGGGCGTAAATGTGGGTATCCTGGCTGTGGACACCCCCGTCGGAAACCAGACCCATAAGGTGCAGTGCCGAGCCGTTTTTCTTCGCGTGCTCGACCGCTCCCAGAAGCACCTCGTTCTCGAAGAACGTGCCGTCTTCAATGGCCTTGGAAATGCGCGTGAGGTCCTGGTAGACGATCCGCCCCGCACCCATATTGAGGTGCCCCACCTCGGAGTTGCCCATCTGCCCGTCGGGAAGGCCCACATCCCTGCCCGCCGCGCCGATAAGCGTCCAGGGATATTGCTCGAACAAGCCCTTATGCACCGGCGTGTCCGCCGCCGCAATGGCATTCCCCCTCGTCTCCGGCTCCTCGCCCCACCCGTCCCTTATGATCAAAACAACCGGCCTGATCTTCGGCGTCATACAGGTTTTCCCTTCCACTGGTGGACAAGCCCGCCACCCTGCCGGCGGATAAATTCACCCGCCTGCGCACGGCCACCGGCAACACGCACCTCCGCGGGAACATCTTCTCCTCGAAGAACACCCGATTATCGCCCCGCCCCCCTGCCTGTCAACCTCGCCCGGAGGGCTTCGCCCCCTCTTTGCTATGGGGGCCGCAGACGTTGTCTGCGGCAATCAACTGACCTTCCGCGGGCGCGGCAAGCGGCGTCCCTACGGCAGATGCATGTGCCACGGCGGGTACGCTACACCCACTAGCGCATAAATCTTGCCCCGCCGTGCAGTATTCCATGTACGGCAAGCCGCACCCTACGTCGCTGAACACATTCCCTGGAACGGTTACCGACACCTCGCCCGCCTGCCTCGCAACGGGTCACCCGGCACAGGGTTCACATCCGCAGGGGGCACAGAGGAAATCCGAAAGTGCAACCTGTGCGCCGGCCCAGCGTGTATACTGTCTCCCGGCACCGCGCAGCGGTGTGGAGTCACAAGGGTGTGAACGTCCGCAGTAAACCGGGAGCAGCAGATGCGTGTTCTTTTCGTAAACCCCGTGCCGCCTGAGAGCCGGAAGGTCTATACGGGCTATAACCACGGCATCGGCTACCTCTCGGCGGTGGCAAAGCGCCGGGGGTACGAGACGGCCCTGCTGACCATCTCCGGGCGGGAAACCGACTTCGTCAAGCGCGTCGTCCGGAGCGCGCCGGACGTTGTTGCGATAACCGCGACATCCCCGCAGTGGCCGCTTGCCGCACGGGCGGCCGGCGAACTGCGCCTGGCCCTACCCGACGTGCCCGTTGTCGCCGGGGGCGTCCATTCCACCGTCGCCACCGAAGAGGTCATATCGACGCCGGGTATCTGGGCGGCCGCGAGGGGCGAGGGGGAGGAGGCGTTTGCCGAGATACTTTCCGGCTTCGAGTTCGGCGAGTGGGAGGAAACGCCGGGCTTCTGGACGAGGCCCCAGGTAATCTCCGGCTTCGGCCCTACGCCCATCGTGCGCGATGGGCGCCCGGAGGCGGTCGGAGAAATCGTCCGCAACAGAGCCCGGGAACTCGTGGACCTCGCCTCGCTGCCGCACCCGGACCGCGACATCTACGATTACCCCCAAATCCTCCACCGAAACCGCCACAACGTGGGCGCCGAGTTTATGGCCTCGCGCGGGTGCCCCTATCAGTGCTCCTACTGCATCAATCCGGTACTCACCGAGCTGACAGGCGGCGCGTGGAAGCGCGTGCGCTACCGTGAGCCGGGCGACGTCGTCGACGAGATCGAAAGCGTTCTCGCACGCTACGACGGCATCAGGATGGTGGGCTTCCACGACGACATCTTCGGCCTGGACAAGGCCTGGCTCCGGGAGTTCGCCGGGGAGTACCGCGGCCGGGTGGCGCTGCCCTTCTGGTGCAACCAGCGCGCAGGCACGTTCAGCGAGGATGACGTGGAGGTCCTCAAGGAAGCAGGCTGCTTCCGCGTGCATATGGGGATAGAGTCGGCCGACGACCACCTCCGGCGTGAGGTGCTCGGCCGCGACATATCGGCCGAGACGATTGAAGATGCCTTTGCCCTGTGCAAACGCTACGGCCTCAAGACCGTCGCCTTCAATATGATAGGTATCCCGTACGAAACCGAGGACACCATCCGTGCCACCATCGACCTCAACCGCCGCATCCGCCCCGACTGGATGGTCGTCTCGATATTCTCCCCCTTCCCCGGCACGAGGCTTGCCGAGGTCGCCCGCCGGGAAGGCTGGCTCTCAGGCGCGCTGCCGGC
>JAGHCE010000065.1 GCA_021160625.1 Planctomycetota bacterium
CAGGCCCCGCACTGCGTGCACTTTTCGAAGGCCACCTGCTTGCGAAGGTCGGCACGGGCCTTCTTCGTCCACTTCGAAAAATCGAGGTTATAGATCTTCCAGTAGTTCCAGTTGAGCATCGCCTGCGGGATGTTGACGCCTGAGGGGCACGGCATGCAGTAGCCGCAAGTGGTGCAAAACGCCACGGCGGCATCCTGGAAGTCGGCTTTGCCGGCGGCGGCAGCGGCCTGGTCCGGCAGGAAGTCCCCCGCCGCGGCGTCCTCCTCGATCTCCTCGGGGCTTTTCGCGCCGCAGATGGCGGTCGTAACGTTCGGATTGGCCAGGAGAAATCCCAGCGCCGACATAATATGCGGCCGAGGCCGCTTTGCGCCCTTTGCCCCTCTCGGCGTTCGCGCAAGCATCCCGCCTGCCAGCGGATTCATAATCACCACGCCGACCCCGTTTTCGCCTGCCAGGTCGATTATCTCCTCGCACTCGCGCTTGGCCGCGTTGTACGAGACGGTGATGAGCTCGAACTCCCCGCAGAGCACCATCTCACGCATCAGGGAAAGCGGCGCGTGCGTCGTGATTCCGATGTGGCCGATGAGCCCTTCGGACTGCGCTTTTTTAGCCCCGTCAAGCGGCCCGCCCTTTTTCATAACTGCCCGCCACCTGTCGCGATCGTTGACGAACCACATATGGTAAAAGTCGACATAGTCAACATCCAGCCGCTTCATCGACTTTTCAAGCGACCGATAAAGCCCGTCGACGTCGGGGCTCTGGGTGACGTTGCTCTTGGTCGAGACGTATGCCTTGTCGCGCAGGCCCTTCAACGCCTTGCCGATCTTTATCTCGCTGTCGCCGTAGCCCGGCGAGGTCTCCAGGTAGTTCACACCGAGCTCTATGGCACGCCTGACCGTCGCTATTGCCTGCTCTTCGGAGACCTTTGGAATACGCATCCCCCCGAAACCGATGCAGGAGAGTTTGACGCCTGACTTCGGAATTGCACGATACTGCATAGTATCCCGCCCCTTAAAAAAACACCGGAGGCCCTCCCCGGAACCAACCGCGGCACCCGAAGGGTCTCCAGCTTATCCTACGATTTCACCTCCCGGACGCAAGTGAAGGGTACGAGTGAAGGGTACGAGCGTGTTGGGTACGGACGTGTTGGGCGCGATAAATCACGCCCCTACACAGCCACCAGTGTCACATTGCCACGTAGGGCGCGGGATATCGCGCGCGGCTCGCGGTACGTGTTATGTCTTGCGAGCCAGTTCCTCGCGAAGGAGCGCTATCTCGAGTTGAAGGCGCTTCTGCTCGATCAAGAGTTCCTTTCGCTGCCAGCACAGCAGGTTGTAGAGAAAGATGCCCAGCCCTATCGTCCAGTAGAAAAGGAGCACCGACGCTATCAAAATCATGGTCTTGAGCGGCAGGTCGAAGTCGGGCAGCTTCGCAAACATGACGACCATGAAGACCAGCAGGAGAACGAAGACCACCCCATCCCCTGCCATTCGCAGCTGTGGACCAGGGCTTCGCCCGCTCCACGATATGTATACCAGGACGGCGCTGGTTCCCAGGAAGATTACAGAGGCGATGCCGAAGCACATCGCCATGAAGAATTGAAGGAAGGAACCCACTTCGACGGCCGATGCGAAGGAATAGGAGCCGTAGGCGAAGAGAGGCGCGGCGACAAAGTCGAAGGCCGCCAGCACGCCGCAGCCGACGCGAGCCGCCCTGGAAAGCCTGGGCCGCACGAAGTCTTCTATCTGCCGCTCGAAGCGCGCCTTCAGTTCTCCCGACGGTTCCGGCCCCGACAGAAGCGCATCCCTCATCAATTCCTGCTCCCGTTCATCCATGACAATATCCTTTCCGCAAGAGAATCGCCTTGAGCTTGAGTCTGCCATGGTGGAGCCGCGATTGCACCGTTCCCACCGGAGCCCCGAGCACGGCGCCGATTTCCTTCAAAGACATGTCGTCAAGGTAAAAAAGCGTCAGAGCCTCCCGCTGCAGCAGGGGCAGTTTAGTCATAGCCTCGCAGACAAACTGCGCTTCCTCGGCACCGAAAATCGCCTCACCTTCCGGTGCGATCGCGTTTTCAACGCCATCCGTCCTCTTATCCTCAATCTCTCTCTGCCGGCCCCTTCTTCGCAGGTATGAGACGCATCTGTTGTGCGCCGTCCGGTAGAGCCACGCCGAGAAGCACCTTATCTCTTTCCTGCCCCCAAGCGCCTTGACCACCGCCACCCACACCTCCTGCGAAACGTCCCAAGCGGCCTCGTCGTCACAAAGCATCGCGGATATGTAGACCCAGATGCGCCTCTGCCAGCGGCTCACCAGTTCCGCCAGAGCGCCCGTGTCGCCCCGGCGGTATTCAAGAACGGCTATTTCATCCCGAAGCCTTTCGACATTTCCGCTCACGCCGACTCCCTTGGCAAACTCGCAAGGATCAACCCGCCAATACCTGCGCCATATTTAGGTCGCCTGGGGCCATATGCATGTTCAAAAGAAATGTGCACGCGTGTAAACTGATGAAACAAAACGGGAAGCCCTGCAAGGCGACACGGATGCCTGCAACGTCCTCAGCCGCCGAAATCGTGGGCCTCGTAGGCGTCGATGAGGCCGAGGCCCGGCCGGCTCGGCAGCAGCATCTCCCCGTAGGCCGAGATGACGCCGTGGAAGGGATCGTTGGCGATAAGGAGATTGCCGTCGAGGTCGAGATAATCCGCCAGCCCTGAGAGATGCGCCGCCGCCGTGATGCCTATCGACGACTCTATCATACAGCCCAGCATTACCTTGAGGCCAAACGCACGGGCGGTTGAGATCATCCTGGTCGCTTCGCGCAGGCCCCCGCACTTGGTCAGCTTGATATTGATGCCGTCGCAACCGGCGGCAAACAGGGGAATGTCCCTGGAAGTCTGCACGCTCTCGTCGAGTATGATGGGAAGGATGGCGTCCGCCTTGAGCCTGGCGTGGCCTTCAATGTCGCCCCGTCCCAATGGCTGCTCGACGAACTCCACGCCGAGCTCCGCCAGCACCTTCATCTTCGAGACCGCCTCCTCGTAGCACCAGGCGGCGTTGGCGTCCACGCGTATCGTCTGCTCGGTCAGGTCGCGCACCCTGCGGATGATGTCCATATCGTCCCGGCTGCCGAGCTTCACCTTCAGGATGGAGTATTCCCCCGCCTCCTCGACCTTCTCGGCAACCTTCTCCAAACTGTCTATGCCGATGGTAAAACTGGTCTTTCGCGCCTCGCCCGCCGACAGGCCGAAATATCTGTAGAGCGGGATGCCCAGCTTCTTTGAGACGAGGTCGTGAAGGGCCACGTCAACCGCACATCGCGCCGCAGGGTTGTCCGGGAAGTGTTCTTCAAGAGCCTTGAGCGTCTCATCAAGCTCGAGGGCGTCGGGCAGGACAAACGCCTCCATCTCGGCGAGAGCCGCCGAGGAAAATTCCGGGGTCTGTTTGAGGTAATCGCAGGCCGCCGCCTCGCCTGTCCCCTCCGCACCATCGTCCTCAATTGAAAGCACCACCGACGTCCGCGAAGTCACCCGGCCGTGCGCGGTCTCAAAGGGGCGCCGAAGTATGAGCTTGAGGTCCTCAATGCGAAACTTCATCATACATCTCCCTGACGGCCTCGAAAACAGGCTCCGCATCGAACCGCACGCAGTCGGTCGCCGGCAGGCCCGTCTGTCCGGCCGCTTCGTCTACCGCCCACCTGGTACTCGATAAAGACAATATCGGCGGCGCAGTCATCGATAACAAGCATTTCGGCCGCGTCGAGCATCACGTGAAACCCAGCATTCCCTCCGAAAAGAGAAGCATCCTCCGCGCACCCACCTTCACCGTCGACATTCAGCGAGCCTCCCCTTCCAGCCGCACCTTCCCGAAAAAGCCAGGCTTGTACGGCACACCCCGGGGCCACGACCACGCCGCCTCCGAACCACCAATCCCGCCAAGCGCGGCCGCCATCACCGCCTTGCCCCCCGAATCCGGCCCCTTTCTCCCAAGCACGGCCCAGGGAATCGCGATCTCGCAGTCGCACCCGCCGAGATGGTTCATCCGAGCCTCGACAGCGACGTCCCCGGCCGGGACGGGCGCAATCTTGACGACGCCCCTGCCGGGCACCGATGCAAGAGACATATCAAAATCCACCTTCGGCACACCTGCCGTGCTTGATGCGGCCGCGTCGACACTAAGCCGCAGGAAATCCCGCCGCGGTGAGCCGGTGCGGCTCCCGCCGGAGCGCTGCGCGAGCGTCTGGATACCCACGAAGAATCGCTTGCCGTCGTACGCAAAGGCCGCACGGGCTTCCGGCGGTCCGCCGGGCGCGGCGATATCCATCCACTTAGCACCCGCCCAGTCGGCTAAGTCGCCGTCAGCCACCACAGTCCCCAGGCGCACCGCCGACGCCTGCGCCGCGGCCGCCTTGCCGATCGGCACGGCGCCTGCAAGGTGCCCCGCACGGCAAAACGGCACCATCCGGTCGCCGCAGAGCGCCTCCCACGTGCCGATGAGCACGCCGCGCCCCGCTACAACCGCGACACGGCCGCCGGCGATATCCTCGAAACGAGCGCTCCACGTGTTCGCCTGCGCCACCGGCAGCCCCCAGGGCCCCTCCATCCGGCCTGTTGCGGCATCGAGCCTCGCTACCGAAAGCCCCTTGGAGATATTCCTTCCAGGATTGCCCAAAAGCATATAGATATTCCCGCCGACGAAGCGCCAGTCAAGCGGCATCAGCCACGAGACACCGAAGTCGAGCTTCTTCTGAAAGGCAGGCTTGTTCCTGCCGATGCGATACCGGCAGAAACGCATTTTCGTATCCATTATGTACACGGTATCGCCGGGAGCCGCACCGAACGAGCGGCATCGGTAGGACGCGAGGAGTTTCCCGTCCGCCTCGGCGAAGATGGACACCGACAGGTTCCTATCGGATGCCACACCCGTCGAGACAATCTTTCCTCCGAGAGTCTCGACCTTCAGAACCCGTGATATGTTCGGCAGTCGGTTGTTTCTCCAGCGCTTTTGACCGGCGGCTGCGTCAACCGAGGTGACAAAGCGCTGCCCCGGCGAAGAGACGTAAATCCTGCCGCCGCCGACGGTCATCCGGGCATACTGCGCATATTTCGGACTGACCTCGACAATGGCTTTGAGGGAAAAAGCACCTTCGGGCGCTTGGGCGTCGAGGATGACAAGCCTCGTGCCGGTACTCCCGCTCGCGGTCAGGATGATGAACACGCCGTCGGCGGCAGCCAGGTCGATGGGAGATTGGCTTTCAAACGAATGCCGGTAGACCACTCTGCCCGTGCCGGCGTCGAGTATCGTGAGGCGCTTGTCGCGAACGAAGGCCACGCGCCGGGCAGATGCAACCACGCTTCGAACCGGCGCGGTGGTGGCGAATTCCACAGGTGTGCGCCGCACGGTCCGGTACGTCCACAGGACATCTCCCGACCTGCTGTCGAGTGCGCTTAGCCGCCAATCGTTGAAGACGACAATCCGACCTTCGACAAAGACCGCACCTGTCGCGGCGAAAGGAATCTCGGCCTGCCACATAAGCCTCGGCGAGGTTGTGACGTCCCAGCAAGCACAATCGAAGCCGGGTTGGAAAACCATCTGTCGCTCGTCCTCGGCGAAAAGAAGCGGCTCTGTGAGTCCCCCCGTCTCGACAACGAAGGCACCGGCCGCCTTCGGCGCCGCCCACAGCCCGGCAAAACCCGCAGGCGGGAAATACCATCCGTAGCGAGGTTTGCCCACTGTAGCACACACATCACTTGTAGGGGCGAGGCATTGCCTCGCCCGCGAAAGGTCAGTATCACTGGTGGACAAGCCACCAGTGCCACATTGCCGCGTAGGGTGCGGTTTGCCACACGTGGAATAAGTAATGCAGGGGCGCACTTTATTGCGCCCGGTACTGCCACCGGAAAATGAGGGCGCGATGAATCGCGCCCCTACACGGTCGTCGCTGCCGGTAAAGCGGCACACGGTGACGTCGCGGCGTCCCCAGGGGGCACCTCATCCTGGAAGGGGATTACCTCGTGGCGTTGGGACCCCGCGACGTCACCGTGTGCCG
>JAGHCE010000097.1 GCA_021160625.1 Planctomycetota bacterium
AAGATAATAACCACCGGTGACGGCGGCGTCGTAACAACGGATTCGCCGCTTCTCTACGAGAGGGCCGTCCGCTATCACGACCAGGGTAATGTGCGCGCGCCGCATGCGGCGCTTCTCGGGCGGCTGCGGGTGAAGCCCTTTGCCGGCGAGAACTACCGTATGGCTGAGATGTCCGGGGCGATGGCGCTTGCCCAGCTCAAAAAACTCCCGCAAATTTTGAAGAAAATGCGTGCCGCAAGAGACAAAATAGCAGCGGCTGTAAAGGACCTGGAGGGCATCAAAGTTCGGCCCAGCCACGATCCCTCAGGTGATGCAGGCAACGCCCTTGTGCTGTTTTTTGAAAACTCGGGAACCGCCGGCCTCTTCATAAAGGCGATAAACGCCGAGAATATCAGCTTCGTGCGCCTCTACGGGGGGAAACCGGTCTATATGACGCCGCAGGTCAGCGGCATGGACGTCGCCTCCTCGGTCAAGTGCCCCTATCAATGTCCCCTCTACAGCGGCACGGTGGATTACAGCGACGGTCTCTGCCCGAATGCGGAGGACCTTGCCGCGCGGGTCGCTATGATCGGGATCGTACCGGTATACACGGCGCGCGACGTACGAGATATAATAGCGGGTATCCGCAAGGTACACTCAGCGATAGTCGCCGGATGACCTGTGGACGGGAATGCCCGTGTGTGTGATCTGACGATGGGGAAAGCCGGTGCCTGGTTTCGAATTTTTCGATGCGAACCTGACCCTGGGGAAGCCGTGTGTCCCCAAGGGCCGCATCCAGACCGACGCTGAGTTGATGCGGGAGGAGCTCGCGCGTTTCGGGATTGCCGGCGGCCTGGTAAGACACACGCTTGGGGCCGAGCTGCATCCGTTGGAGGGCAACGAGAGACTGTCGGCCGAGTTGTCCGGCATTGACGGCTTCGAGCCCGTTTGGGCCGTGATGCCGCACTGGACCGGCGAGTTCCCAGAGTCCCACGACCTCGTCGGCAGGATGGCCGCCGGGGGAGTGCGAGCGGCGACAGTCTATCCCGGCAGGCACGGTTTCCCGTTAAGGCCCTCGGTGGCCGGCGGGCTTCTTTCGGCGCTTGAGGAACTCGGCGCGCCGCTTTTCCTGCCCGCCGGCGAGGTCGCCCTTGAAACCGCCGAAGAGACGGCGCGGGACCACCCTTTGCTGCCTCTGGTCATTTGCGACACGTCGTACAGGCTCGCGCGGGAACTCTATGCGGTGCTTGGGAACTGCCCGAATGTCCACCTCGAGATATCCGGCTATATGGTACCGAGGGGGATCGAAGACATCTGCCGCAGGTTTGGAGCCGAGAGGCTCATTTTCGGCAGCAGGTACCCCACGTTTATTCCGGGCGCGGCCGTAGCGGCAGTGATGTACGCCGCGATATCCGAAAGGGAAAAGGCGCTTATCGCATCGGGCAATGCGGCGAGGCTCCTGGCGGGGGGCGGACGATGAACGGGTGGGACGAGTTCGCCGCCGCTGCCCTTGAGGGCCGGCCGCTGCCGCTTGAGGTTATCGACATCCACGGGCACATCGGCGATTACGGCGCTTTCTGGGCACCGGGCAGGGACGCTCGCGAGATGGTCGAGGTGATGGACGAGGTGGGCGTTGCGGTTACGGCAATCAGCGCAAATTCGGCATGGTCGGCCGAGGCAAAGATTGGTAATGATCTCGTGGCGCGGGCGGTTCGTGCATACCCCGGGCGCTTCGTTGGGTATGCGGTGGCGAATCCCAACTACCCGGAGGACGTCGACGGCGAGCTTCGGCGCTCTTTCGACGAACTGGGCTTCAGGATGATAAAAATCCACCCGTCGGTGCACCAGTGCAGCTTGACCGATGAAAGGTACGAAAAGGTATTTGTCTTCGCGGCCAGGCACAATGCGCCAATCCTCACTCACACGTGGGACAAAGATCCGCTGTGTTCGCCCGAGGTGGCCGCCGAGGCGGCCAGGCGGCATCCGGGGGTAACGTTTCTCTGGGGGCATTCGGGGGGCAGCGACGTGAGGGCTGCCGTCGAGCTCGCTGTGGAGTTTCCCAACGTCTACCTTGAGCTTGCGGCCAGCGGTGTTGTTGACGGGCGCCTTGAATATATGGCCAGCCGCGTGCCGGTGGGGAAAATCGTTTTCGGGTCGGACTTTTCGTTTATTTCACTCCCGCAACAGGTGGCGAAGGTCGCCTTTGCGCGGATAAGCCCGGCGGCCAAGCGCAGCATCTTGCACCACAACGCCGCGCGGATATTCGCCGCCGCAGGCATTGACGCGCCGTAGGCATTGAAAAGACGCCGTTGCAGGACTATACTTGGGTATTGGAGTTTGGCTCGTGGCAGTTGCCCTGGAAAAGGAGCCCGAGATGTTGAAGAAAAGGTTCGCGAAGCGCGCCGCCTTCACGCTTGTCGAGATTATGGTCGTGACGACTATTATGACAAGCCAGGCAAACAACTACGGCAACGTAAAGGAAATCGCCTACCAGAAGGTATGTGCAAACAACCTCAGGCAGCTTTATATGGCGCTGACGATGTATGATATGAATAACGGTGGCCTGCCCAACGCCAAGTTTTTCCCGAAAAAGCCGAAGCAGGACCCTAAGAGCCTTGTAAAAATCCTGGGGCCGTCGTACGCGCCGACCCTGGTCTGCCCGGTGTTTCCCAGTGCGATCAAGAACAAGGGGCTCACCTATCTCTACAACGATGACCTGGCCGGAGAGTCGCTCGCCTCGATATCCCAACCGCGCAAGACCTGGCTGCTTATGGAAATGAACGCCGTTTCAGACAAGGTGCCGATGCCGCACCCCGGCGGGTTTCACATCCTCTGGGCCGACGGGCGCGTTGAGGTAACAAAGAAGATACCGGCGCGTTTCGCCGAGATTCAGAAAAAACTCAAGGAGAGGGACAAAAACAAGCCGGAGAAAGGTAAGTAGCCCACGTCCAGTTTATATGGCCGCTCCCTGCGCCGAAGGCTGCGGACGGCGGTAGCTAATGCTGATCTTGTTGCCTGCGGGCCGGTGTAATGCCGGTCCTTTGTTATGGATGTGAGATGTGGCGGGGGAGGATACAAATGGGAAGAGTAAGCGGTTTGCTGAAGATGCTTTCGGCCGAGGAAATGGAGAATCTACACCGAGGGGCCCTTTCGATCCTGGAAGAAACGGGGATGTGGATAGACGCCCACGACGCGCGGCGGTACCTGGAGGCCGCCGGCTGCGAGGTTGACGACGACGCGAAGAGAGTCCGGTTTCCCCCGAGCGTCGTGGAGGACGCCGTCAGCCGAATGAGGGCTCAATACGCCGATCGTTCCCAAGGCGAAATCTGGGCGAACGTGCGTTATTCACGGGCGTATTTCACCAGCAAGCCGCACTGCCTTCACACCGACTTCACGACCAACGCCGGCGGGTTCCCGCCGTTTATCCTGGACCTTGAGGGCCGCCGCCGTAAGGCCACGATGCAGGACGTCATCGACGGCATCAAGCTTGCCGATGCGCTGGAAAATATCGATATGACGGGCCTTCCGGTCTCGGCTCAGGAGGTCCCCTACCCTGAGCCGAGACCGGA
>JAGHCE010000022.1 GCA_021160625.1 Planctomycetota bacterium
GAAAAGGTGTCTCTCGACACCGAGTTTTTCCCGAATATGGAGACTTCCTGGGGGACGCTCAGGCCCTTTGCCTTTCGCAGCGAGCGCGGCATCATCATCCCGTCGGTCCTTGCCGAGCCGAAGGGCCAGGCGCCGTCGGGCGTGGTAATCCGCGTTCACCCGGACGGCAAGGTCTTTACGGTCGGCTCGCGCGCCACGGAGAACTTGGTGAAGGCGGGCGCGGCGGTGCTGGCGGTGGACCTTCGCGGCACGGGCGAGACCGCCGGGCACGTACCCAGCGAAACGAGTCCCCAGGAGGGCTTCATCCTCAACCGCTCGATATTCCTCGGCCGCCATATCTCGATGATGCGCGCCTGGGACATCAAGGCGGCGGTCCGGTGCATCGGGTCCGTCAAGGGGTATGAGAAACTGCCGGTCGCGCTCTGGGGCGATGGGCCTGCGGCGATGTGGGCGCTCTTCGCCTTCGCGCTCGAGCGTCGCATCCGGCGCCTGGTTGCAGGCGACCTGCTGCTGACGTTTCGTTCGTCGCAGGGGTTCGCGCAGGACGATTCCGTCTTTCCTCCGGGCATCCTTGAGGGTGCCGACGTCGCCGATATCCTGGCCGCGTCCGCCGACAGGGGCGTGCTCCTGGTGCGGGGGAGGCTGTCATCCGGAGCGGTTGCGAAGAAAAGAGAGGTGCGCGAGGCGCTTGCCCCGGCCTTTAACGCCGCCGAAATCCTCGGCACCGAGGTGCCGAGGATCGCTTCGGGCGGATTCGAGGAGACCGGCAAGGCCATAGAGCGTTTTCTTCTGAGCTCTTGAGATAGATCCCTGGAGGAGTAATGCCCGGGGAGGGCTTCGCCCCCTTTCTGTTATGTGTCATTGGTGGCTTGTAGGGGCAGGGCTTGCCCTGCCCGGTGCCGAGGGCGCAGCAAGCGGCGCCCCTACGGAGGCTGTGTGTGCCACGGCGGGTCTTGCCCCGCCGTGCAGATTGTATTCCGCGTGCGGCAAGCCGCACCCTACATTGGCTACGGGCGTTGCCCGAGGTAATCAACCGGCCTTCCGCGGGCGCGATGAATCGCGCCCCTATGGAGGCTATGTGTGCCGCGGCGGGTCCCCGTGCTGCGAAGCTTTAGCGAAGCGGGATTGTCCCGCCGTGCAGATTGCATTGTGCGTGCGGCAAGCCGCGTCCTACCTTGTCCCGGCGTGCGCCGAGGCGCACACGACTGGAGGGAATGATGCCCAGGTCGATACGAAAACGTGACGGGAGGCTGGAGGCCTTCGACGCTGAGAAGATTACGCGCGCCATCCTCGGGGCGCTCGTCGAAACGGGCGAGGGTGGACCGGACCTGGCAGGTAAGGTTTGCCGCGAGGTCGTAGCGGCGCTTGACGCGCGAGGGGCCGACGAGCCGTCCGTTGAACATGTCCAGGACCTCGTCGAGGAGACGCTGATTCGAATGCGGCTCGAGAGGGTCGCGCGGGCCTACATCGTCTATCGCGAGCAGCACGCCGAGGCGCGTCGCACGAAGGCGCTTTTTGGCGTCCGCGACGACCTGAAGCTCTCGATAAACGCGGTGAAGGTCCTGCGCAGGCGGTACTTGAGGAAGAACGCCGAGGGGGAAATAATCGAGACGCCGGGTGAGATGTTCGCGCGCGTCGCGAAGGCCGTGGCTGCCCCCGACGCCGACTACACTTCGCCGGAGAAGGCCGAGGAAGAATTCCTCCAGATGATGACGGCCCTGGAGTTCCTCCCCAATTCGCCCACGCTTATGAACGCCGGGACATCGCTCGGGCAGCTGGCGGCCTGCTTCGTCATTCCCGTGGGCGACTCCATCGTCGAGATATTCGACGCCCTCAAGGAGATGGCCGTGATCCACCAGTCCGGCGGCGGGACGGGTTTTTCGTTTTCCAGGCTGCGCCCGCGCGGCGACGTCGTGCGCTCGACCGGCGGAGTTGCCTCAGGCCCCGTGTCATTTATGAAGATTTTCGACGCCGCTACCAACGTCATAAAGCAGGGAGGCCGCCGCCGAGGCGCCAATATGGGCATACTGCGCGTCGACCACCCGGACATCCTCGAATTTATCTCGGCAAAGTCCGGCTCGTCGCTTCGAAACTTCAACATATCCGTCGCCGTCACCGACAAGTTCCTCGCCGCCTTCGAGAAAGGCGAGACCTACGACCTCGTGAACCCCAGGACCGGCAGCGCCGCCGGGGGGCTCCCCGCGGCGGACGTTTTCGACCTGGCCGCTTCCAACGCCTGGACCTCCGGCGACCCGGGCCTCGTCTTTATCGACGAGATGAACCGGCACAACCCCACGCCTGCGGCAGGCGCCTTCGAGGGAACAAACCCCTGCGGCGAGCAGCCGCTTGTGCCGTACGAGTCGTGCAACCTCGGCAGCATAGACGTCTCCCGCTTCGCGTCGGGGGGCGACTTCGACTGGGAACGCCTCGCCGATACGATCGCGAAGGCCGTGCACTTCCTCGACAACGTCATCGACGCCACGCGCTTTCCGCTTGGCACCATCAGGGAGATGACGCTGGCAAACCGCAAGATCGGCCTGGGCGTTATGGGCTTCGCCGAGGCGCTTGTCCTTATGGGGATCCCCTACAACTCTGAAGAGGCGCTCTCCGCCGCCGGGAAGTTGATGAAATTCGTGACCAGGAAGGCCCGTGCGGCCTCCGAGGCGCTTGGGCGCGAGCGCGGCTCGTTTCCCAACTTCGAAAAGAGTATCTGGCCCGCCAAAGGTCTTGAAGCCCTCAGAAACGCCACCGTCACCACGATTGCCCCTACCGGCACCATCAGCATCATAGCGGGCTCTTCATCGGGCGTAGAGCCGCTCTTTGCCGTCTCGTACTTCCGCAGCATTATGGAGGGGACGCTTCTGTTGGAGGAAAACGAGCACTTCCGCCGCATCGCACAGAAAAGGGGCTTCTACAGCAGGGATCTTCTGGCCGAGATTGCCCAGACGGGCTCCTGCCGGGGCGTCGAGGCGGTGCCCGATGACGTCAAGCGCCTGTTTGTCAC
>JAGHCE010000141.1 GCA_021160625.1 Planctomycetota bacterium
CGGCCTCAGCCGCGTTCCCCCCGCCTCAAACTGTATACCATGTCGTGGCACAACTTGTAAACCATGTCATGGCACTTGACATCCCCTCGCCCCTACAGGCGACTATGTGCCACCCAATAGTAGGGTGGATATTCTTGTCTGCCGTCATTTATTCCGCTATTCCGCACGCGGCCCCCGTAGCAAAGAGGGGGCGAAGCCCTCCCACCAGTGGCACATTGACCGCGCGCTTTTTTCCGAACGGTCGCCCACTACCGCTACGGGAGAGATGGTGGGAGGCACAACCGGATATGACTATACGTCATATCCAGGGTAGCCCCCCATGCCGTCAGATATCCAGGCGGTCGACTATCCTGGTCAGGTCATCCGACGAGTAGTACTCGATCACAATCCTCCCGTGCCGCTTGCCCTGGCGGATATCCACCTTCGTACCGAAGTGCGTACGCAGCCGGTATTCGAGGTCGATTATGTCGGGCGATTTCGCCTTGCGCGAACGGGGGCGGGTGCTGCGTTTCGGGAGAACCAACGCCTCGGCCTGCCTGACCGAAAGACCCTTCTCGACGATGCGGCCGGCGGCCTCGATGATTGCCCGAGCGTTCTTGAGGCCCAAAAGTGCCCGCGCATGCCCCATTGACAGTGCGCCGTCCCGGACCAGGCGCTGGACTTCGTCAGGCAGAGCGAGGAGCCGAATGGTGTTGGCGACAGTGGAGCGATCCTGGCCGACCTTGGCGGCGGCTTCCTCCTGCGTCAGGCCAAAGCCCTCCATCAGCCGGCGGTATCCCAAGGCCCGGTCTATGGGGTTGAGGTCCTCTCGCTGGATGTTCTCCACAAGGGCAAGTTCGAGGGCATGCCTGTCGTCGGCCTGGCGGACTATCACGGGGATTACCTCGAGACCCAGATCCTTAGCCGCACGCCAGCGGCGTTCGCCGGCGATGAGCTCATAGCCGGACTCTGCAGGCCGGACAACCACGGGCTGAAGGATGCCGTCCTGGGCAATGGAGGCCTTCAGACTCTCGAAGGCCTCTCCGGAGATATCCTGCCTCGGCTGAAACCGGTTAGGGGCAACCGAATCCACCGGAACCCGGAGTATCTCGTTGGAGGAAAAGGCGACGGTGTCACTGACGAGGTCGTCGAATCCCCGCCCCAACTTCCTTTCCTGTGCCACTTCGGACCTCCCTTGTCAGGCTTGCGTAGGCGAAGGCCGCACGGCAGCGCGGCGCATATTCGAAGATCGTCTTGGCGTGGCTTGAAGCCTCACAAAGCGCCTCGTCACGCACAATGACGGTCTCAAATACGTCGCGGCCGAAATGCCCGCGCACCTCCTCGGCCACATCGCGGTTGATATCCACGTTAGCGTCAAACATCGTCAGCAAAATCCCGTACATCTCCAATAGCGGGTTGGGGCCCCTATTGACGGACCGGATGATAGCAAGCATCTGGGCCAGCCCCTCCATTGCGAAGTACTCGCACTGCAGCGGCACAAGAACCCCGTCAGCGGCGACGAGCGCATTCGAGGTGAAGATTCCAAGCGACGGCGGACAGTCAAGAAGTATGTAGTCAAACGCCTCGCGATGGGCCGCCAGGGCCCTTTTGAGGCGAAAGTCCCTGTCCGGCACGGTGGCGAGGATCGTCGCGGTGGCGTGAAGGGAAGGCGCTGAAGGCAGGAGGGTCAGGCGCCGTATGCGCGTCTCCACGCAGCGTACGGGAGAATCCGCCTGCAAGAGGTAGTGGTTCTGGGCCGGGTGGCCGATGATCCTTTCGCCGAGGCCGGAGGTGGCGTTGGCCTGGGGGTCGAAATCGACCAAGAGCACGTTTTTGTCCGCAAGGGCCAGGCCGTGGGCAAGAGTAATAGCAGTGGTGGTCTTCCCGACACCGCCTTTCTGGTTGGCTACGGCTATGGTTATGGCCATTTAGGTCTCCGATGTTCCACGTGGAACATTATAGCGCGATGCGCGGCAGCCGCAAAAAAATTCGCCTTGATTCGCCGCCTTGCAGGGCTATAATCCGGCCTACCTTGCGAGGGAGGCCCGCCGTGGCGCAGGCATTCAGGGCTGTGGCGCTTTATGCTGGCCGGGTACAGGGAGTCGGCTTTCGCTTCACTGCGGTCAACGTCGCCGCCCGATTCGCCGTCAAGGGCTATGTTCGCAACCTCCCCAGCGGCAAAGTGGAGGTCGTCGCCGAAGGCACCAGGGACGAGGTCCCGGCCTTTCTAACGGCCCTCAGAAAGGCAATGAGTAGGAATATCGACACCGTTGACATCACGTGGGCGACCGCGACGGCCGAATTTGAGGCATTTTCCGTAAGATTTTAGCGAGGAACCCGATGAGAAGCGTAACGGTAGCGTTCGCAACCTTCCAGGAATCCATCAGACAGCCCGCCTTCTACGCATTGCTGGTCATCGGGGTTATGCTGTTGCTGTTTTCCTATGTCCTTCCCACCTTTCAGCTTGACACCGGCGAGGTCAAGTTCGTCCGCGACATCGGCCTGGGAACGTTTTCCCTGTGCATCCTTTTGCTCGGGATTTTCAGCGCTTCGAACCTCATTACCACCGAAATCGAGAACAAAACCGCAATGACGGTTATGTCCAAACCACTCAGGCGCCATGAGTTTGTCCTGGGTAAGTATATGGGGATCGGCCTCGCTCTCGCCTTCCTGGGCCTATTCCTGACGGTGGTCTTCCTGGCCGTTATTGTCGGTAAAGTGGCCGGCGGCGATATCGTCTACCGAAAAGTCCAGCCCTACCAAGCGATATTGCCGGAAATCACGGTCGTTTTCCCCGGCCTTTTTCTCGGGTTTCTCCAGGCCTTGATCCTCGTGGCCGTCAGTGTGGCGCTTTCGATCAGGCTCCCTATGATCCTCAACGTGTCCATCTCCTTTGCGCTCTTTATCCTGGCCAACATCTCAGGCCCGCTCGTCGACTACCTTGCCAGAGAGCACAGCATCTTCACCGCGACAGCCAGGTACATTTTCTACGTGTTGCCAAACCTCCGCAGCGCCGTCGAGGTGAATAGTGCAATAGGCCTCGGTCGCTTCGTCCCGGCATCCTTTGTCGCCTGGGCCGCTGTCTACAGCCTGCTCTACATTGCAGCGGCGCTCAGCTTCGCCGTTTTCCTCTTCCAGGACAAAGAACTCGGATAACAAGCGCAGAAAAACGTGCGATACGCAATATTCGGAGATGTTCACTCGAATATAGAAGCCCTCGACGCGGTTCTCGCAGCCATCGACGCGGAGAACTGCGACGAGATCTTCTGTTTGGGTGATATAGTCGGCTACGGGGCCAACCCGAAAGAATGCCTCGACCGGATCCGCAACAGGCAAATCGTTACCGTTGCCGGTAACCACGATCTCGCCGCAGTCAACCGCTTTGACCTGACTTTCTTCAATTCATCAGCCAGAGAGGCGATGCTCTACACTATCGGCCAGCTCACACCCTCGGATCTCGAATTCCTGGCAGCGCTGCCTCTCTCAAAGACGACAGCCAACTTTGCACTCGTCCACTCCTCCCCGCGAAAACCCGAGAATTTCGACTACATATTCACGATCCCGCAGGCAGAAGAGGCCTTCGAGGACGTCGAGGCAGACGTTACCTTCATTGGACACAGCCACGTGCCGGTCATTTTCTTCCAGGAATATGGCGAAACCGACGACATCGAAGCGTCGGAGTTCTACCTCAGGCGAAACCGCAAGATCATATTCAACTGTGGCAGTGTCGGCCAACCTCGCGACGGCGACCCCGATGCCTGTTATGCCATCTTTGACACGTCCATTGCCAAGCTCAAGCTCAAACGTGTCGCCTACGACGTGGATGCTGCCGCCAGGAAGATAATCGATGCTGATCTTCCGCTCATCCTCGCCGAACGCCTCTATAAGGGATACTAACCCCCTCATCCGCAAGCCAGCCGGGGAGGGCTTCGCCCCCTCTTTGCTACGGGGGCCGCGCGCGTTGCGCGCGGCAGTCAACTGACCTTCCGCGGGCGAGGCATTGTCAAATGCCATGACATGGTTTACCGGTTGTGCCAGGACATGGTATACAGTTTGAGGCGGGGGGAACGCAGCTGAGGCCGTAGGCCGAAGCGGATATGACTATGTGTAATCCCACGGCGCTTTTCAGTTGAGGCATTCCAGGTAGGCCTTCAAACCGTCCTGCCAGGGAGGGACCTTGATGCCCAGAAGGCGTTCGGCCTTGCCGCAATCGAGGGCGCTGTTGGCGGGTCGCGGCGCGGGGCGCGGGAACTCGGCGGTTGTAACGGGCTCGACTGAGGCGTCAATGCCCCAGAGGCGAACGGCCTCGCATGCAAGGTCGTACCAGGTGCATTTGCCTGAGCCTGCCACGTGAAAAATCCCCCTCGCCCCGGCAGCGGCAAGCCTCCAGACGAATTCGGCGAGTGTGCCTGTGAACGTCGGGCTGCCGGCCTGGTCGTTGACCACCTTGAGGTGCCCCTTGTCCCTGGCCGCCTGCAGGATGGTGCTGACGAAATTTCGCCCGTTCGGGCCGTAGAGCCAGGCCGTGCGGACGATAAGGTGCTCCGGTGCGATTGCGGCGACGGCCACTTCGCCGGCGAGCTTCGATTTGCCGTAGGCGCCCTGGGGATTGGGCGGGTCGTCCTCACGATAGGGGCGCAAGAGGGTGCCGTCAAAGACAAAATCGGTGCTGATATGGACCAGAAGCGCTCCCGACGCCCTTGCGGCGCGGGCGAGCATTTCCGGGCCGACGGCGTTTGCATCGAACGCGGCGTCTCGGTCGGACTCGGCGCCGTCGACATTGGTATAGGCGGCGCAGTTGATGACGACATCGGGATTGATTTCGTCGAAGAGGGCGGCGACGCTTTCGGGATCGGTGATGTCGGTTTCGGGGAGGTCGTGGCCGGAGACGTTGAAGCCGCCGCCGCCGGGAGCTCGGGGTACGTACTCAAGCAGGCGTGAGCCCAACATCCCGCGGTGGCCGAGGATAAGGCAGTTTTTCACTTGGACTTACTCCCGGACCGCGGCTGCTTTTGCTCTTCGGGGTTTTCGGCGTTTTCGTCGGTGTCGAGGAGGCTTCGGACCCCCCAGGCAGTTTCCTTCTTGAATGCGGCACGTGCCAGACGCCTGCATTCCTTGATTTCGATGCCCCTTATCATTTCTTTCATCGGCAGGATGGAGGCCGGCGTCATCGAAAGCGAGCGGAAGCCCATTCCGACCAGCAGCTTCGCCGCGAGCGGGTCGCCACCCATTTCCCCGCAGACGGATATGGGTTTACCCGCCTTGCGGGCCGCGGTGACAAGGTCGCGAAGGACGCGCAGGACCGCCGGATGGCACGGGTCGAAAAAAGGCGCCAGCGATTCACTATTTCGGTTTATAGCCAAGACGTACTGTATGAGGTCGTTGGTGCCGACGGACAGGAAGTCCACCTCCTTGACGAGCATATCAATAAGCACCACGGCGGAGGGCACCTCTATCATTGCCCCCTGCTTGACGTTCTTATCGAAAGGGATCTTTTCCCGCGCGAGTTCGCCTTTGACCTCCTCAAAGAGCATCTTCGCCATACGAAGCTCCTCGAGGCCGGAGATCACCGGGTAGAGAATCGAGACCCGCCCGAAGCGCGCGGCGCGCAGGATCGCGCGCACCTGCGTTTTGAAGATGTCCTTGTGTCTCAAGAGCAGCCTCAGGCCCCTCCAGCCAAGGTAGGGGTTCGTATCCTTCGGCACGGGGATGTAGGGGGGGAACTTGTCGCCGCCGATGTCCAGCGCGCGAATGACGGTTTCCTTTGGGGCCATACGCTCGGCGACCTCGCGGTAGAGTTCGAACTGCTCCTGCTCGGAGGGCATTTCGCGTCTTGCGAGGAAGGGGAATTCCGTACGATAAAGGCCCACGCCGGCGGCATTGACCTTGATAGCCGCGCCGATTTCGGATGATTTGCCGATGTTCGCCAGGAGATGTATTTCCTCCCCGTCCAGCGTCACGGCGGGCAGGGAAACGAGCTTTGCGAGGGCATGCCTGTGGGCGTCGAACTTCCTTTTGAGCGTCCGGTAGCGGTCGAGAACCTTTTTGGGCGGGTTGACGAAAACGAGACCCTTGGAACCGTCGATGACTATGACGTCGGCCGCAGAGAGGGCTCCCGTGATGCCGTGAATGGCGCTTACGGCCGGAACGCCGAGGCTCCGGGCCAGGATGGCGGCGTGGCTCGTGGGACCCAGCGATTCGGCGACGAAGCCGAGTATCTTCTTCCTGTCCAGGCGCACGGTGATCGCCGGGGACATATCCTTCGCCACGACGATGACCTTCTCGTCAAGGCTCCACAACGCCAGCTTCTCGTCGAACATCAGCTTGGCGAGTATCTGCCTGCCCACGTCGCGGATATCGGCCGCACGTTCCTTGAATATGCTGTTGGAAACCGCCGAGAGCAGCTTCGTGAACTTCTCGATGGTCGCCGACAGCGCGCTCTCGAC
>JAGHCE010000007.1 GCA_021160625.1 Planctomycetota bacterium
CGGCCCCGGACGCGGCGCCTGCAGGTTCTCCCGCCGGCTGCGCACCGCCCTCGGCGGGAGCCGGCTGGGCAGCCGAGGGAGTTTCAGCAGCCGTAGAAGACGCCGGCGAAAGGCTTGTCCCGGGACCCCCAGGGGCCTGTCTGAGCTTGATCCCCAGCGTCAGCGCGAGGAAGAAATATATCACGCCCAGGACCACCGTGGTCTTCATCACGACGTCGGCGGTCTTCGCCCCGAAGGCGCTCGTGCCGCCGGCCCCGCCCAAAACACCCGCAAGCCCGCCGCCCTTGGGTTCCTGTATGAGGACGATAAAAACAATCAACGGGCAGATCAGTACGAAAAGAATCACAAACACGG
The DNA here is from genome assembly GCA_021160625.1 of Planctomycetota bacterium. Classification (GTDB taxonomy): domain Bacteria; phylum Planctomycetota; class DG-23; order SLPQ01; family SLPQ01; genus JAGHCE01. The sequence goes on from JAGHCE010000007.1 coordinate 355, forward strand.
TTACCATCTACTCAAACCTCCTTGCTGCTCTTAGCCACAGACCCGCACCGCCTCGCGGATTATTTCGCCGAAGGAATCGGCCTTGAGACTCGCCCCTCCCACCAGGGCGCCGTCGATGTCCGGCCGGCTCATAAGCTCGTAGGCGTTTTCGGGTTTCACACTGCCGCCGTACTGGATACGCACGGCCGCCGCCGTCTTGTCATCGTACAGCCCGGCCAGGACACCGCGGATAAACTTGTGAACATCCTCGGCCTGGTCGGGCGTGGCGGTCTTGCCGGTTCCGATGGCCCAGACCGGCTCGTAGGCGACCACCACGCAAGCGGCATCCTCCGCCGAGACCCCCTTGAGGCCCTCGGTAACATGGCGCGAGACAACTGCTTCGGTCTCTCCGGCCTCGCGCTCCTTGAGGAGCTCGCCGACGCAAAGGATAGGTCCAAGGCCCGCCGCAATGGCCGCACGCAGCTTCCGGTTGATGAGTTCATCGCTCTCGCCGATGACGTGCCGCCGTTCGCTGTGGCCGACAATCGCATACCGGCACCCGACATCCAGAAGCATCCCGGCGGAGATCTCGCCTGTGAACGCTCCCTTCGCCTCGAAGTACATATTCTGCGCGCCGAGGGCCACGTTCGAGCCGGCAAGCGCCTCGGCTACCGGCAGAAGGTATACAAAAGGCGGGCAGGCTCCCACCTCCACCTTCTCGATCCCTTCGGCGACGGCCCCCGTTCCCACGGCAAGCTCAACCGCCGCGGCGCGATCGGTGTTCATCTTCCAGTTCCCGCAAACAAATATCTTCCTCATTTGACGCTCCTTGGAAGCCCTCGGTCAACAGCCCTTACGTAATCACCTTGTCGAAATGCTCCGCCAGCTCGCCCATCCTGACCGTCAGGGCCTCGAACCGGTCCGGCAGCAGGCTTTGCGCCCCGTCTGAAAGTGCCGCCTCCGGACTCGGATGCACCTCCACCATAAGTCCGTCGGCGCCCACGGCCAGGGACGCTATCGCCATCGGCCAAACCAGGTCCCAGCGGCCTACCGCGTGGGAAGGGTCAACGATTATCGGCAGATGGGAATTTATCTGGACATTCGGAATCGCCGAGATGTCGAGTGTGTTGCGGGTGGAGTCCTCAAAGGTCCTCACGCCCCTCTCGCAAAGGATGACCTGCTCGTTTCCCGCGGACAGGATATATTCGGCCGAGGTGAGAAGCTCCTTTACCATCGCGGAGAGCCCGCGCTTCAGGAGCACCGGCTTGCGGAGCAGGCCGACCTCGGAGAGGAGGTTATAGTTTTGCATATTGCGCGCGCCTATCTGTACAATGTCGGCGTAACGGGCCACGAGATCGACGTCGCGCGTGTCCATCACCTCGGTGCAGACGGCCATATCGAACTCGTCCGCGGCGGCGCGCAGCATCTTCAGACCGTCTTCCTTGAGGCCCTGGAAACTATAGGGGGACGTGCGCGGCTTGAACGCCCCGCCTCTCAGGACGTTGACGCCGGCCTTTTTCACCCGCTCGGCAATCTGGAAGATCATCTCCTCGCTCTCGACCGCGCAGGGCCCGGCTATCATCCCGAACGAACCGCCGCCGAACTTCGTCCCCTTCACATCGATGACCGTGTCGGCCTCGCGGAACTCGCGGCTGGCGCGCTTGTAGGGCTTGAGGACCTGCATCACCCGCTCGACACCCGGTATGGCATCAAGAGGCATCTCGCGCAGGCGGTCCTCCTCGCCGATTACGCCGACGATGGTGCGCTGCACACCACGGGAAACCATTGTCTCAAAGCCAAGCGAATGTATCCGATCGAGAACGTGCTCGACCTGCGCGTCTGTGGCTTCGGGCTTGAGTATTATAATCATCGTTCAACCGGCTGATTTGAAACGGGATAGGAACCCAAAACCGACAGGAACTTACAGCGTCCGTCAAGCTGTGAGAGCGCCTCGGCAATCTTCGGCTCGTCGGCGTGGCCCTCGATATCCACGAAGAATATGTAATCCCAGACCTTACGCTTCGACGGGCGCGACTCGATGCGGGTCAGGTTGATGCCGGCCGCGCGGAAGGGCTCCAGCATCCTGAAAAGCGCGCCGACCTCGTCCTTGATGGAAAACATTATGCTCGTTCTGTCGCAGCCGGAAGGCTTCGCGCTCTCCGGCGCAATGATGAGAAAGCGCGTGGCGTTCCCGCTGGCGTCCTCGATATTCTTTTCCACCACCCTCAGGCCGTGCGCCTCGCCCGCCTCCCTGGACGCCACGGCCGCCGCACCCTCTTCGCCGGCGGCGATTTCGGCGGCCCTGGCCGTCGAGGCCGCATCCATAAGCTCCACGCCCGACATATGCGTCGCCAGGAAAACCCTGCACTGTGCCAGCGCCTGCGGCTTCGAGTATATCCGCCTTATCCCCTCCCTGGGCGACTTCGACAGGAGGCTAAGATGCACCGGCACCACCAGCTCCGCGCAAATCTTCAAATCAGTCGAAAGAAAACAGTCCATCGTGTCCGAGATGCCGCCCTCAGTGGAGTTCTCTATCGGCACCACTCCATAAGTGGCCCGTCCGTGAGATACCTCGTCGAAAATGGCGGCTATCGTCGGCTGGCCCCGGTAGTGAACCGTGGCGCCGAACTTGCGCTCGGAGGCAAGATGCGTAAATGAGTATTCCGGCCCGAGATACGCCACAACCACCGGATGCTCAAGCGAAAGACACCCGCTCATCAGCTCCCTGTAGACGGCCCTCAAGGTCTCAAGCGGCAGTGGACCATCGTTTAGCGCGGAAAGCCTCTTGTAAACGGCCGTTTCCCGCTCGGGAGCATAGGGAAGCCGGTTTTCCCCCCTCTTGAGACGGCCGATCTCAAGCGCAAGATTGGCCCTCTCGTTGAGCAAAGTGACAATCTGCTCGTCAAGGCGGTCTATCTCTGCTCTGAGTCCGTCGATATCCTTGTCAGCCAATGGCTCCTCCCACCCGGCGCAAAAAAGACGCTGATACCGCGCCGGAAAGCCCATTTCGGAATCCCTATTTATACGTTCGGGGGTTCTTCCTGTCAAAAGTAAAAGGCCGTACACCCGTCCGCAGGGCCCGAAGGCGCCTTGACTGGCGCCGCAATAAGGCATAGAATCCACCGGTAAGGAGGGAGGGCTTCGCCCCCTTTCTGCAATGTGGCACTGGTGGCTTGTCCACCAGTGGAGGGCCTCGCCCCCTTTCTGCAATGTGGCACTGGTGGCTTGTCCACCAGTGGAGGGCCTCGCCCCCTTTTTGCTATGGGGGCTACGGACGTTGTCCGTGGCAGTCAACCAACCTTCCGCGGGCGAGGCGTGCCTCGCCCCTACGGCACCGCCGCGCGCGGCAAGCTGCAACCGGCGGGCCGGCGCAGGCGGGCAGGATTGTCCGCAGGTGTTTTGCGTTTTGATGAGGGGCACAATGAGCAGGCTTGCTGCGATTTTTTTCGACATCGACGATACGCTCTATTCCACGAGCGAGTTCGCCCGCAGGGCCCGCGCCAACAGCATTGATGCGATGCTCGCCTGCGGTGTACGCACCGACCGCGACAGGCTCCTAACGGAGCTCGACGAGGTAATCTCGGAATTTTCCTCCAATTACGGCTCTCACTTCGACAAGCTGCTCCTTAGACTTCCGCCTGAGGCGACGAGCGGCCTCAATCCCGCGATGATTATCGCCTCGGCGGTCGTGGCCTATCACGAGACAAAGTTCCGCGAGCTAAAACCCTACGACGACGTCCCGGGGATCCTGGAGGCTCTCTCGCACTCGGGCGTCATCGTTGGCATCATCACCGCCGGCCCCGCTGTGAAACAGGCCGAAAAACTCGTCAGGCTCAAGGTGACGCAGTACCTCGACCCGCGCGCCATCTTCATCTCCGACCAGATAGGCATCTCCAAGCCCAACCCGAAGCTGTACCTGAGGGCCTGCCAGTCGGTTGGAGTGATCGCAACCGAGGCGATGTACATCGGCGATAACCCGCCCAATGACATCGACCCGCCCAAGTCGCTGGGGATGATAACGGTTTTGAACCGCCGCAGCGGCAAATACAGCGGCGTCCCCTGCCGGAAGGAGCCCGACTACCGGATATCGAGCTTCACCGAGCTCGCCCGCATCCTCAGGGACGATTTCGCCCTGCCTGTGTGAGCCCCTCTGACAGGCAGGCAGACCTGTCTGCCATATTGGCAGGCCGGCGGCGGCACGGCAGACGCCGGTCGGATTACCCAACGTTATTGATGCCAACTGGTTACGCGGATTTGCACACTCGGCGGCAATTGGCACATCGTTTGCTTTTTCGCTATGTAAGGATAACCCTGTAAGCAACCTGTGGTGGCCCTGAAAGCCCCTGGTGGGCCCGCAAGGCGACACCCAGCGGCGAAAGGCCGAAGGAGAGAGAGAATGTCGAGAATAATTGGCATCGACCTTGGGACCACGAATTCCTGCGTCGCCATTATGGAGGGCGGCCAGCCGAAGGTCATAGCGAACCCGGACGGGGCACGGACGACGCCCTCGGTGGTGGGCTTCACCGACAAGGACGAGATACTCGTCGGCGCCGCCGCCAAGCGCCAGGCGATCACTAACCCTGCAAACACCGTGTACTCCATCAAGCGCTTTATGGGACGCCGCCACAGCGAGGTCGCCGAAGAGGAGAAGATGGTGCCCTACGGAGTCACCGGAAGCTCCGGCGAGCTTGTCAAGGTAAAGGCCCACGGCAAGGAATACACGCCGCCGGAGGTCTCGGCGATGATCTTGCGCTACCTCAAGGAGGCGGCCGAGGCGTATCTCGGGGAAACCGTTACAAGAGCGGTCATCACCGTACCGGCGTACTTCAACGACAGCCAGCGCCAGGCGACCAAGGATGCCGGGACCATCGCGGGCCTTGAGGTTCTGCGAATCATCAACGAGCCCACGGCCGCCTCGCTTGCCTACGGCCTTGAAAAGAAGTCCAACGAGAAGATCGCCGTCTTCGACCTCGGCGGCGGGACCTTCGACATATCGACACTCGAGGTCGGCGAGGGCGTCTTCGAGGTGCTCTCCACCAACGGCGACACGCACCTGGGCGGCGACAACTACGACCAGCTTATCATCGACTACGTCGCGGAAGAATTCAAGAAGGAAAGCGGCATCGACGTCCGCAGCGACCAGATGGCGCTCCAGCGCCTCAAGGAAGCGGTCGAAAAGGCCAAGTGCGAGCTCTCGACGCTTATGCAGACCGACATCAACCTGCCCTTCATCACCGCCGACGCCGGCGGCCCCAAGCACCTGCAGGTTTCCATAACCAGGGCCAAGTTCGAGGACCTCACCAAGGACCTTACCGAGCGCACCAGGGGCCCGGTTGTGCAGGCGCTAAAAGACGCGAAGCTCTCGCCTTCGGACATCGACGAGGTCATCCTCGTCGGCGGGCAGACGAGAACGCCTGCGGTGCAGCAGATCGTCAAGGACATCTTCGGAAAGGAACCGCACAAGGGCGTCAACCCCGATGAGGTCGTCGCCGTCGGCGCGGCCATCCAGGGCGGTGTCCTCGGCGGCGAGGTAAAGGACGTGCTGCTTCTCGACGTCACGCCGCTTTCGCTGGGCATCGAGACGCTCGGCGGCGTTATGACGCGGCTTATCGATCGCAACACCACGATCCCGACTTCGAAAAAGCAGACCTTTACGACCGCGGCCGACTCGCAGACCTCTGTCGACATCCACGTCCTGCAGGGCGAGCGCGAGATGTCCGGCGACAACCGCACGCTCGGGCGTTTCGAGCTCGCCGGTATCCCGTCGGCCCCGCGCGGCGTACCGCAGATCGAGGTCTCATTCGACATCGACGCCAACGGCATACTCCAGGTCCAGGCCAAGGACCTCGCCACCGGCAAACAGCAGTCCATCGAGATCAAGTCCTCCAGCGGCCTCACGGAAGACGAGATCGACAAGATGCGAAAGGACGCCGAGCAGTACGCCGAGGAGGACAAGAAAAAGCGCGAATTGGTCGAGACGAAAAACGCCGCCGACCAGCTGGCCTTTTCGACGCGCCGCACCCTCGAGGAAAACCGCGACAAGGTGCCGCCGACCGAGCTCTCGCAGATTATGTCCGAGGTGGAAAACCTCGAAAGGGTCAAGGACACCGACGACATAGAGGCCATCAAACACGCAATGGAAACCGTCAACAAGGCAAGCCACAAGATGGCCGAGGAACTCTACAAACAGGCAAGCGCCCAGGCGGGCGACGGAGCCGCCGGCGAGGGCGAGGGCGCCCAGGCCGGCCCCACGCCGGGCGCGCCAGGCGGCCAGGCCCAGCCCGAGGATGCCTCCCCCGGCGGCGAGGATGTTATCGACGCCGACTACGAGGTGAAGGAATAAGACACCCCGGCAGGAAGTTAAACTCACAACGGGCGTCCGCGGGAGACCAGGGGGCGCCCTTTTTGTGCGCGCGGCTCCAGGCCTGGCAGGGCAGGCATTCTTGCCTGCCATTGGAGGATCAGCATGAATCTCGAAAAGCTCACAATCAAGGCCCGCGAGACCGTCGCAAGGGCGCAGGACCTGGCCCGTTCCAACAGGAACCAGACCCTTGAGCCGCTTCACCTTCTCGCCGCGCTGTTGGCCGAAAAGGAGGGCGTGATTCGTCCTCTCCTGGCGCGCATCGGCGCAGACCGCGGCCGGATCGAGTCCGAAACCATCCTGGAAATCGGCAAGCTGCCTGCGGTAAGCGGCGCCGGGCAGATGTACATAAGCCCCGCCCTCGACGCCTGCTTGACCAGGGCCCAGGACGAGACCCGGGCGCTTCACGACGACTACACGTCCACGGAACACTTCCTGCTGGCACTCCTTGGCGACTCTGACACCCCTGTGGGAGGCATCCTGCGCGAGGGGGGCGTCTCCCGCGAGACGGTCCTGGCGGCCTTGAAGGATGTGCGCGGAGCGACCAGGATCACCGACGAGAGTCCGGAGGAGAAATACCAGGCCCTTGAGCGCTACACGAGCGACCTCGTCGAGCTCGCCAGGCGCGGCAAGCTCGACCCGGTCATCGGCCGCGACGGTGAGATCCGCCGCGTGATCCAGGTGCTCAGCCGCCGCACCAAGAATAACCCCGTCCTCATCGGCGAACCGGGCGTGGGGAAGACAGCCATCGTCGAGGGGCTTGCTCAGAGGATAGTGGCAGGCGATGTCCCGGATGGTCTCAAGAACAAGAAGGTCCTCGCGCTCGATATGGGGGCACTCGTGGCCGGCAGCAAATACCGGGGCGAATTCGAGGACCGTCTCAAGGCCGTCCTAAAGGAAATCCACGAGGCCGAGGGCGCCGTCATACTCTTTGTCGACGAGCTTCACACCGTTGTGGGCGCAGGCGCCGCCGAGGGTGCGATGGACGCCTCCAACCTCTTGAAGCCCGCCCTCGCGCGCGGCGAGCTTCGCTGCGTCGGCGCAACGACTCTCGACGAGTACCGAAAGCACATCGAAAAGGACGCAGCCCTCGAACGTCGCTTCCAGCCGGTCTACATCAACGAGCCGTCCGTGGAAGACACTATCGCGATCCTGAGAGGCCTCAAGGGCCGCTACGAGCTCCACCACGGCGTGCGCATCGCGGACTCGGCTATCGTGGCGGCGGCGACGCTTTCACACCGCTACATCTCGGGCAGGTTCCTGCCGGACAAGGCCATTGACCTCGTCGACGAAGCGGGCAGCCGCCTGCGAACCGAGATCGACAGTATGCCTGCCGAGATCGATACCATCCAGCGGCGCATCACCCAGCTTGAGATCGAAAGGGAAGCCCTCAAAAAGGAGCGCGACAAGGCCTCCGCCAAGCGCCTCGAACGCATAGACGCCGAGATTGCGAACCTCTCCGAAGAGCGAAGCGCCCTCGGCGCCCACTGGGAAAACGAGAAGGCCGCCATCAAGGAAATAAGGCAAACAAAAGAGGAAATCGAACAGGCGGAAGTCAAAGAGCAGGAAGCCCAGCGCGCCAATGACCTCGCCAGGGTCGCCGAGATCCGCTACGGCAGGATGCGCGACCTCGAGGAGAGGCTCAAACAGGCCAATTCGCACCTCGGGGATATCCAGAAAGACCGCACGCTCCTCAAGGAGGAGGTCGACGCCGAGGACATCGCCCAGGTCGTCTCCGCCTGGACGGGCATACCCGTCTCGAAAATGCTCGAAGGAGAGCGCGAAAAGCTCTCCTCTATGGAAAAGCGCCTCAGGCTGCGCGTGGTCGGCCAGGACGACGCGATAGCGGCCGTCTCCAACGCGGTGCGGCGGGCGCGCGCGGGCCTCCAGGACCCAAGGCGGCCGATAGGGTCGTTTATCTTCCTCGGCCCCACCGGCGTCGGCAAAACCGAGCTTGCGCGGGCACTGGCCGAATTTCTCTTCGACGACGAGGACGCGATCGTCCGCATTGATATGAGCGAGTTTATGGAGAGGTTCGCCGTCAGCCGCCTCGTCGGCGCCCCTCCCGGCTACGTCGGCTACGAGGAAGGCGGCAGGCTCACCGAGGCTGTCCGCCGGCGGCCTTACTCGGTGGTTCTGCTCGACGAGATCGAGAAGGCCCACCAGGACGTCTTCAACATACTCCTGCAGGTGCTCGACGATGGCAGGCTCACCGACAGCCAGGGCCACGTCGTGGACTTTAACAACACCGTCATCATTATGACATCCAACCTCGGCAGCCAGGTAATCCAGGAGCGCATCGAAAGCGACGAGGAAGCCCTGCGCAAGGACGTTATGAATCTTCTCAAGCGCTCGTTCAGGCCGGAGTTCCTCAACCGCGTCGACGAAATAATCGTCTTTCACTCCCTCTCGCGCGAACAGATACAGCAAATCGTGGACATCCAGCTGGCACGCCTGCAGAAACGGCTCGACGAGAGGGGCTTGACGCTGGAGCTGACAGACGCCGCCAAGGCCGAGGTGGCCAATCTCGGCTATGACCCCGTCTTCGGCGCACGACCGCTAAGGCGCGTTCTGCAGACCCAGATTCAAAACCCCCTGGCGCAGGAAATCCTCGACGGTCAAATTGCCGACGGCGATATGGTGAAAGTGGACTGGAACGGCAGCGAGTTCACGTTCGAAAACGAGCCGCGCAGCACCGGGGAATAGGTGCGAGTGGACAGTCCGGGAAGCGCACCAAGCGCAGTAAACCCGCGCCGCCGCAGGCGACTATGTGCCATCTTAATGAGTAGGGCGGACATTCTTGTCTGCCGAGCGTTTATTCCGCGTGCGCTAAAGCGCACCCTACGTTTATTCCGCGCGCGGCCCCTTAGCAAAGAGGGGGCGAAGCCCTCCCGCGCCCTACGTTTCCGTGTGTGCCACGGCCGCTCTCGGCCCGCAGGTGCCTTTGGCTTTCGAGCCGGATAAGACTGCGGCGCAGGCGCTTGAGCTCGACGGCGACGAATCCAAACGCCGCAACCAGGGCCGAGCCCATTCCGAAAAGCGCAAGCAAGCCTATGAAAACCCATGCGGCGCCGGGAGCGCCGCTTCGCCACTCGTAAAGGATGACCCCGGCGGCGGCCAACCCCGCAAGCACCAGCACAGCGCCTATGCCGGCCACAAGCAGCATCGGCTCTTCGGCAAAGGCGAACAGGAGATGAGACGCGCTCGTCCGGCCAAGGGTGAACTTGGAGCGCCCCTTTGCACGCGCTCGAAGCGTGGCAGGGATTTCCTTCACACGGAAACCAAGCGCCAGGGCCTTCGAAAGTATCTCGAGGTGGATTTCCTTCCGGTCGGATTGAAGGTCGAGATGATCCAGGACCTCCCTGCGGTAGGCCCTCACGATGCAGGTCGTCGTGTGAAGCGTGCCACCGAAGGCAAAGCGCAGGAGAACATTGCCCAGGCGGCTTGCCAGGAATCGGCCCGCAGGCACCCCCTCGACGGCACCGCCCGGCATATAGACACTTGCAAGAACGACGTCCACGTTCGGCTCGGATGCGAGCGTCTCGTACATACGCAGGATGTGCTCGGGGCTGTAGGAAAGGTCGAAGTCGACCGTGGCCACGATGCGCCCGTGGGCCTCCCCAAAGCCCCTCCTTAGCGCCGCGCCCCTGCCCCTGTTGGGCCAGTAGCCCACGACGCGGACATTGGGGTTATCCGAGGCCAGTTCCCCGGCGCGCTCGAAGCTGCGGTCGGTGGAGCCGTCGTTTACGAGAATGAGCTCCCACGCACCGTCGAAGTCCGCCATCGCCGCACGGATGCTCTCAATGGTGGACGCGACATTATCTTCCTCGTTGTAAAACGGCGCAATGATCGAGAGGTCGGGCCGCTCTTGCATTCCTTGCTCCTGTTGAAACGCTTCCACTGGTGGACAAGTCACCAGTGCCGCATTGCTATCTGTAGGGGCGAGGCACGCCTCGCCCGCGGAAGGTCAGTTGATTGCCTCGGGCAACGCCCGTGGCCCCCATAGCAGGAAGGGGGCGAAGCCCCCCATTGGTGAACAAGCCACCAGTGCCGCATAGTGAACCGGCCAGGGGCACAGGATAACAGCCGGACCGGTGGAAAGCAACCACGACCGGTCGGAACCCTCCGCGTCTACTTGGCGTTTTTTATGCCGAGTTTCGAGATGCGGTAGCGCAGGCTGCGGAACGAGGTGTTTAGGAGTTTGGCTGCGCGGGTGACGTTGCCGCCGGTGCGTTCGAGGGCCTGGACGATATAGTTGCGCTCGACTTCGCCGAGGCGTTTTTCGAGGTCGAGACCGTCCTGCGGAAAGCCCCTGGTCATAAGCGCCGCAGCGGGCGTGCCGGTACGCATCTTTATTACGAGGTCGGCGGGGTCTACCCGGCTCTCCCTGGCCAGCGCCACGGACCGCTGGATCGTGTTCTCAAGCTCGCGGACGTTCCCCGGCCAATCGTAGGCCGTGAGAAACTCCATCGCCTCCTCGCCGATAGTGGTGACGTTTTTAGCCATCTGGTGGGAGTACCTGGCCAGGAAATGACCGGCCAACAGCGGTATATCCTCCTTGCGTTCGCGAAGAGGCGGTATGTGTATCGGGATGACATTGAGGCGGTAGAAGAGGTCCTCGCGGAAGTTGCCCTCCCTTACCTCCTTTTCGAGGTCGCGGTTCGTCGCGGTGATAAAGCGCACGTCCACCCGGCGCGTCGTGGTCGAGCCGACAGGTATAAACTCGCGTTCTTCGAGGACCCTCAGAAATTTCACCTGCGTCTTCCTGGACATCTCCGCAACCTCGTCGAGGAAAAACGTGCCCCTGTGAGCCACTTCCAGGAGCCCCTTCTTGTCGCTTACAGCGCCGGTGAAGGCCCCCCGGACGTGGCCGAAGAGCTCGCTTTCGAGCAGGCTCTCGGTGAATGCTCCGCAGTTGACGGCGATGAAGGCCTCTTCGCTTCTGGAGGAGCAGTTGTATATGGCGCGGGCGACGAGCTCCTTGCCGGTGCCCGACTCACCGTAGATGAGGATGGTCGAGTTGGTCGAGGCGACGCGGCGGATGAGGTTGTGGATTTCCTGCATCACCGCGCTTGCGCCGATGATGTTTCGCACGTACGCGGGGACGTCTGCGGGGCGCCTGGTCTTTAGCTCGCGGGCAACGTCCATCGCACGGCCGACCACCGCCCTTATGTCATCGTTGTCGAAGGGCTTCTTTATGTAGTCAAACGCCCCCAGGCGCATCGCCTGCACTGCCGAGTCCCAGGTGGAAAAGGCCGTAATCACGATGACGAGTGCGTTGGCGTCGCGGCTCTTTATCTCCCGCAGGAGGGAAATGCCGTCCTCGCCGGGCATCTTCAGGTCCGTTATCGTAACGTCGAACGGGCCCTTCGAGTATGCCTCAAGCGCCGCCGGCACGTCCGGGGCGGTAGTCACCTCGTAGCCGTCCCGGCCCAGTATGTACGAAAGCACTTCGCACATACCCGCTTCGTCGTCGACGACGAGGACGGATCCCTTGGTGGGAGACTTCTCTGGCTGACTGGGCAAGGCGCGCTCCTAACCGGTCTCGACAGCGGCCGCCGGTTCGCTCAATTCAGGCGGCTTCGCTTTACCTTCGGCAAAGGGGAGGAAAACCTTTACACAGGTCCACCCCTCGGGCCCTTCTTCCAGTTCGAGTGTGCCGCCGTGGTCTTCGATTATCCGCCTGGCGATGGAAAGACCCAGGCCCGTGCCGGTTGTTTTCGTCGTGAAGAACGGCTCGAAAATCTGCTCGCGTATGGCCGTCTCCACGCCGCGGCCGGCGTCGAGCGTCCTCACGAGGGCGCCCCCGGCTGTTTCCTTCAGGCGAAAGACCACCGGCCCGCGCCCGTCGGTCGCGTCGAGGGCGTTGAGGCCCAGGTTCAAAAAGACCTGCCGGAGCTGCTCACCGTCGGCCGTGATATGCACCTCGCCCGCCTCCTGGACCTCGATATCGGCC
>JAGHCE010000239.1 GCA_021160625.1 Planctomycetota bacterium
CTATCGCCAGCGCCAGTATTGCCCGGCGGCCGGCCATCTCGACCGCAAGCCCCTGTACCTTCGCGCCGATCGCGAGGCCTGAAAAAACCGCCACGTAGAGGACGCCCGCCCAGAAGCCGCGCCGTTTTTCATCCGTAACGTCATAAAGCCACACCGGGCCCGTCTGCCACAGGCCCGCTGCACCCCATCCCCATACCACCGCAGAGGCGGCAATCAGCCAGTAGTTTAGTCCAAGAGCAAGTCCCGCCGGCACCAGCAAGTACGCCCCCGGCGCCAGAACCATCGACCATTTGTCCCCCAGAAACCGCTGGCTTGCGGGGATGAGAATCCGCCAGATCATAAACGAGAAATAGAGGACCACCAGGATCGATGTGACCTTCACCGGGGGCCACTGGGCAGGGGCGATGTTTTTGAGGTAGCCCTGAACGGCGCCCGGGCCGGCAAACGTAAGGAAAAACGTCACAATGATGAGTGCAGGAACGCGCTTGGCCGGCGTAGACGTCATTGGCGGATCTCGACGTGGACCTTGCGCGTGCGCGGACCGTCAAATTCGCACAGATAAATCCCCTGCCATACGCCCAGGACGAGCGCGCCGTCCTGGAGAAGGACCGTTACCGACGAACCCATCATCGAGGCCTTGATGTGGGCGGGGGAGTTGCCCTCCATATGCGTGTACCGCGAAGATTGCGGCACGGCGTCGTCAAGGTGAGCGAGGATGTCGGATTTTACGGCCGGGTCGGCATTCTCGTTTATAGTGACTCCGGCGGTCGTGTGAGGCACGAATACCACCACGATCCCGTCACGGATGCCCGATTGCGCAACCGTTTCGGCCACCGTTGCCGTGATGTCGATGAATGCGCATTTCCTGCCTGTCGAAACCGTGAATGTCTCCATCTGTTTCCTCCGTAAGATATCCACCGAGGGGTCTTCGCCCGCTCTTTGCTATGTGCCACTGGTGGCTACGTAGGGTGGACATTCTTGTCCGCCGAGCGTTTATTCCGCGTGGGCTAAAGCCCGCCCTACATTGGCCACGGACGTTGTCCGTGGCAGCCAACTGAACTTCCGCGGGCCAGGCTCCCCTCGCCCCTACGAGCGATACGTGTGCTACGGCGGGTCTTGCCCCGCCGTGCAGATTGTATTCCGCGCGCGGCAAGCCGCGCCCTACGTTTCCGCGTGCGGCCTTGTTTCGATTGCGCTTGGAGCACCTTTTTTGCGCCGGCGCGGATTCGCAAGTTGACTCGGTGGCGGCGAATAGATATGTTTGCAGTATACAGGATAGGGCCCGTGCGAACAAGAGCGACTCGGATTGTAGAAGGACTCGGATTGTGATACTGGACGAGATAACGGCGTGGAAGAGGCGGGAGGTCGAAGCGAGGAAGGCGGAGACGCCGCCGGGGGTGGTCGAGTCACGTGCAAAGGAGCGACTCTCCTGTGCGGGTGAGGCGCCGCGAGACTTCGAGGGGAGCCTGGTTTGCGAGGGGCACCTGTCGATCCTTGCGGAGATAAAGCGGGCGTCCCCGAGCGCGGGAGCCATAAGGAGCGACGCCGATGCCGCCGTACTCGCCAGCGAGATGGAAAAGGCGGGTGCGCAGGCGCTCTCGGTCCTGACGGACGAGAAGTTTTTCTCCGGGAGCTTAGGCGACCTCGCCAAGGCGCGCGAGGCGATCTCCATCCCGGTGCTGGAAAAGGACTTCGTCATAGACGAGTACCAGGTATACGAGGCGGCCGCGTGGGGGGCTGACGCGGTGCTCCTCATTGTGAGAATCCTGGGAGAAGCCGAGCTTGCCGCGTATTACCGAAGAGCCGTGGCGCTGGGCTTGGGTTGCTTAGTGGAGGTGCACACGAGGGAAGACCTCGACCGTGCAGCCGCAATCGGAGCGCGGCTTATCGGCATCAATAACCGGGACCTGGAGAATTTCACGACGGACATAGAGAACACGATAAGGCTGATGCCGTACGTGCCGGCGGATGTGAAGGTCGTCAGCCAGAGCGGGATATCACGGCCCGAAGAGGCCTTGAGGCTTTTTGAAGCGGGCGTCTCGGCGATACAGGTGGGCGAAAGCCTGATGAGGGCCCCGAACCCAGGCGCGAAGATAAGGGAACTTCTCTCTGAGGGCAATTAACTGATATCCTGTAACGCGATGTGCCACGGCCGGTACGCCACACTGCCAGCGCATAGATCTTGTCCGGCCGTGAGGTCGCCCCCTCTTTGCTATGGAGCCGCGCGTTGCGCGCGGAACTGATCTGACCTTCCGCAGGCGGCCAGCCAATAAGTAGGGCGGACATTCTTATCTGCCGTCGTTCATTCCGCGCGCGGCAAGCCGCGCCCTACGCGGTTGAGGATTTTTAGTACGCTGACGAGGCAGGCGGCTCCTGTGGCAGGGATGTTTGTGGAGGCGTGCCGGCAAGCGGCATCTCTATAACGAACGAGGCGCCGTGCGGGAGAACGTTGCCTACGTAGATTTTGCCGCCGTGTTTTTCGACGATTCCCTTCGCGATGCTAAGCCCCAGGCCCGACGCACCCGTTTCGGCCCCGCCGGACACGACGCCCCTGGTGGTGAAAAACGGGTCAAAGACGCGCTCGCTGAGCTGCGTGGGTATTCCGGAGCCGGAGTCCGATATCGTCACGCGGACGGTGCCGTTGTCCCAATCGCTCTGGGTCCTGACGGTGATGGTGCCCTCGCTGCCGATGGCTTCGCGGGCGTTGTTGAGGATGTTTTTGAGGGCTTCCTGTATCTGGACGGGGTCGACGTTTACCCTCGGGACAGGCTCCAGGAGGCGGTGGATTCTGACGTTGTCTTTTTTGAAGTCCTCTTCGACGGAGTCGAGCAGCCCTTCGAGTTCGACGTGGAGGTCAACATCCTGCCGCAGACTTTCGGAGGCGCCTGAGACGACCAGGAGCTTCTGGACGACTTCGCTGGCCCTTTCCGAGGCCGACACACTCATACTGAGGGCTTCCTTGATTATTTTCGGGTCGTCTTCTTCAAGGGCGTAATCCGCATAGGTAACGACTCCCGCGAGGATGTTGTTGAGACTGTGGGCCAGGCCCGCTGCAACGCGGCTGATGGCGGAGGCTTTTTCCGTGCCTATCATCTTGTGGCGTGCCTCGCGAAACTCCGTGATGTCGCGGAACATAAAAACCCGCCCGATCATTTCGCCGGACTTGTTCTTGAGGGGCGCGCTGAAAAAGCGCATTATCATATGGGTGGGAGTGAGCAGCTCGATTTCATCGTCGACGACCGAGTCGGGATCAGACAGCAGTTCGTCGATCATTTGTGAGACGCGCGCGGGATCCACGGCGTGCTTTTTGACCCACTTGCGCAGCCAGTCCCCGGAGACACCCATAAACGCGTCTGCCTCCACGTCGAAGGCCTCGGCAAAGACCTTGTTGGCCGCGACAATCTTCAGCTCGCTGTCGAGCATAAGCATCCCGTAGTGCGTGGCGTTGTAAACCGCCTCGAGCCGCTCCCGCGCCTCAAGGGCCTGCGAGAGTTCCTCGTTGTCACTGCCTGTGGCGGCGATATCGTTGAGCAGCGACCATACCGTCCACGAAAGGGGCAGGCCGGCTTCATCCGCTGATTTTTCTTCAAGGCCGCCCGCCGCGGCCGATAGCAGCGTCAGCTGTGCCGCCGCCGCTTCAAGCAGGTTCACCATAGCGAAGAAGCCCTCGAAGGGAAGCACCGGAGATCCGCCGTGTGTGCCGAATATTTCCTGCTGATTCTGCGCAATGAAGAGTGTCTGCACTTTTTCGCGCTGTTGGTCGTCCGGAGTGACGAGGCAGAAGCCCGATGCATTGATGAACCCGCCGAGTTTACCGCTTAAGAGAAACGGCATCGCAACCGCCGCGCCTCCTTGGCGCGCCCTGTGCAGAACGGGCCTGGGATTGGTCACGGTCATTTGCAGAATGGTTTGCGAAAGTCGGCCTTTCCCCTCATCCGAGGCGATCAGAAGACCGTTCGGATCAAGCCGGCTCTCGGCCCCCGAAGCGTCGAGAAAGCCGACTTCAACGCCGCTTAGTGTTTCTATGGCATCCAGTACTCGGCGAAGCCGCGACACGGAAATACCCGAGGGCGGCGCTTCCCCGGAGTCTGTCTGCCTACTGGAGTGTACCTTGTCGGAACGCACTTCGGATTTCCTCAGCTTGCCCTGTGGCAGCCGCCATGGAGCCATAACCGGCCTGCCGGTACCCCCCGTGGCGTAAGATTATAGGGCGCCTATCGCCCCGGTCAACATCTGCGCGCCCGCAGACAACCTTTCCTTTATACCCGTAAACCCGTTTGGGGGTTCCATTTGTTCCAGCTTAGTAGAGTCGAACCGGGCCGGATAATTCAAACGGGGCAGGGCGCCTGAGGCCCGATTTTTGCGCAGGATCGAGGCTACGGGGGCAAGGTTGACGTCGCCGGCCGCGAGTATGGCCGGGTTGGCTTCTCGCGCTTCAGGTGGTTGGCATTGCTTCCCTGTGGCTGCTATAATGCTACATTGATGGCGGTGGTAGCCTGGGTGTTTCCGGCTCTCGGCCGGATGCGATGTGGCTTTTAGAGGAGGAAATGGGATGAAAAGGATTTCTGCCAGGTCGGCACAGCGGCAGGCGGCGAGGTTCGCCGTCGTGAAAGGACTCTATGCGACGGCAGGCATTGCCGTTTTGCTGGTGCTCGTCGGCGCGGTCGCTTCGGGAGCGGTTTACGAAGTGGGACCGGGCAAGGCATACGAGTCCATCGGTGCCGTGCCCTGGGAGTCACTCGTTGCGGGTGATACTGTGCGTATCTGTTGGCGTGAGGCGCCCTACAAGGAGAAATGGGTAATATGTCGGCGCGGCACGGCCGAAGCGCCCATAACAGTTTCCGGTGTTGCGGGGCCGGCAGGGCAACTGCCTGTTATAGATGGCCGCGACGCCACGACGCGCGCGGAACTTAATTACTGGGGCGGGGAGCGCTCCGTCGTCAAAATCGGCGGTGCAAACAAGCCCGCGGACACGACGCCGGCGTGGATTGTGATTGAGAACCTCGATATCCGCAGTGGGCGTCCACCGTATTCCTTCACGGGACGAAACGGTCTGACACAATACAAGGACCTCTGCGCCGGGATCAACATCGAGAAGGGCGAGCACATCACGATCCGCAACTGCCGCATCCACGATTGCGGCAACGGCTTCTTCGGCGGCGGCGCCGACATTCTCCTCGAAGGATGTTACCTCTGGGACAACGGTATCGAGGGGAGTATCTACCATCACCAGAGTTACACGGCCGCAGCGGGGATTACGTTTCAGTACAACCACTACGGCCTCTTGCGCAAGGGCTGCAGGGGCAACAATCTCAAGGACCGCTCTTCGGGGCTCGTCATCCGGTACAACTGGATAGAAGGAGGCGGCCGCCAGCTCGACATTGTCGATGCGGAGGACAATGAGGGACGGCTTGTGGAGTTCCCCAACTATCACGAAACCTATGTCTACGGCAATATACTGATTGAGCCCGAAGGCGCTGGCAACAGCCAGATAATACACTACGGAGGTGACAGCAGCCACCACGAGTGGTACCGCAAGGGGACGCTTTACCTCTACAACAATACCATCGTGTCAACCCGCCCGGATAACACGGTGCTTGTCAACCTGTCCACCAACGACGAACATTGTGACTGCCGCAACAACATCATCTGCCTTACCGCCCCTGGCAATCACTTCGCGCTGCTGGACGACAGCGGAATAATCAATCTCAGCCATAACTGGATGAAACCCGGCTGGCGGACCACCTTCGAGGGCGTTTTCCACGGGAAGGTTAACGACGACAAGACAACCGTCAGCGGCGAGGAACCAGGATTTGTGGACTTTTCGGGCCAGGATTTCCGGCTCGCCAGGGGTTCAGAGTGTATAAATGCAGGGGCGCCCCTGAGAGCGGGTATTCTGCCGGAAAACGACGCCATAATGGAGTATGTCAAGCACTTGACCGCAAAAAAGCGGCCCAAGGACGCATCGGTGGACATCGGGGCGTTGGAATACGAGGAATAATGAGCGCTATTGCAGCGCGATTGGGGGAAACTTTCGGCTCTGCCGTGCGTCAAAAGGCTTAGCGTAAACCCAAGGCCGTCGAAGAAATCTACTAATGTGCATAATACCCTTCAAGGAGCCCTATATGGCATCGATTCGGAGCATCCGAGGGGTGTTTCTTGCTGTAGCCCTCCTGGCCGCACTGTGCGACGCCGTATCAGGGGCCACGTACGAAGTCGGCCCCTCTATGGCCTATACGATCATCTCCGACGTGCCGCTGGCTGTCATCGCCGCCTTTCTTGGCGCCGCGCCCACTGCTTTCGGCGAGGCGTATGGGACGTTTGAGTTTATGGGGGGGCGTTATGATTGCATGGAAGAAAGGATATGTCATGGACAATTTTCACAGACACGTCACGAGGGTAGCGGAGGGCGTCTTTTTCGCGATTCTGATCTTCGTGTCGCTAAGCGGGGTGTGCAACGCCACCACCTATTATATGCCGGACGACTACTCGACGATAGCCGATGCGTTCGACCCGTCGACCGGTATATC
>JAGHCE010000271.1 GCA_021160625.1 Planctomycetota bacterium
AAGTGGTTCGGCAACTGGCGATCGGGCTTCCGAACGGCCGTCGATTCCACAGGTGACGGGAAATACGCATTTGTGCCCGCCGGGCGCACGGCAAAGCCGGTTATCGAGGCGGCGCCCGCGGCGCGGTTCAATGTCCAAACGCCCGCCATCGCAAGACCGGGCGAGACCGTCCCGGTCCGCGTCGCGGCCCTCGACTACCTGGACAATCCCGCCCATCCGGCCCCGACAGGCGACATATTCGCCGCAAACCCAGCCGCCCCTTTCGTCCCCGTCGCCCGCGCCACGCTTCGCGAAGACGACGCCGGCTCGGCGACGCTGGAGGTGAGAGTGCCGGAGGATGCCGCCACGTTCCGCGTCGTCGTCGCCAACCGCCGCGACAACCTCATCGGCACGAGCCCGCTGACCGTTGTGGACGACCGGCCCGGTACGATGAACGTCTACTTCGGCGACATTCACGCACATACGATGCTCTCTGACGGCCTCAAGACCCCGGCCGAGTGTCTCGAACACGCCCGCGACGTCGCACTTATGGACTTCGGCGCCATCACCGACCACAACTTCGAGGAGGCAAGCCGCCTCGAAGGGCCGTTCCGGATGCAGATGTCCGACGAGGCCTTCACCGAAATCCAGGCCGCCTGCGAAGCGATGAACGAGCCCGGCCGCTTCGTAACGCTGCAAGGCTTCGAGCAGAACAGGATTACAGGCTACAAGGGCCACCGGAACGTCTATTTTCGCGGCGTGTGCCCGGGGCTCTTCCGTGGGAAAACCCTCGATGAACTCTACGATTATCTCGACGGCCACAAGGCCCTTTCAATCCCCCACCACACGATAATCTGGAACACCAGACCGCACCTTGACAACCCTCGCTACGAGCGTGTCGTCGAAATGTACTCGATGCACTGCTCAAGCGAGGCCAGAGGCACCGCAATCAACAACTACGAAACAACGCCGAGCAAGGCCGAGACGGGTGTCTCGGCAAGAGAAATGCTCAACGCCGGGTATCGCCTCGGCTTTATCGCCGGAAGCGACAATCACAACGGCGCCCCCGGCCTCTCCGCGCGGCCGTCGCGCTTCACGAACCTTGTCTACCGAGGCGGCGTGGCGGCGGTCCTGGCGCCGGAGCTCACGCGTGAGGCCGTCTTCGACGCCCTGTATGAGCGCCGCTGCTACGCCACGACCGGCGCTCGCATCTACCTTGATTTTCGTCTCGGCGGGCAGCTTATGGGAAGTGAAATCGAGGCCGAGCGCTCAGCCGCCCTCCCGTACGAAATCACCGTCGCCGGCACGGCCGCGCTTTCGAGCGTGGAAATCGTCACACAAAGCGGCGAAGAAACCATCCGGCGACACGCCGGCGCCGACTTCGTCCGCCTCGACGGAGAGCGGACCTTCGACCGCGAAAACGCCTGGATGTACGTCCGCGTCACCCAGATCGACAAGCAGATGGCCTGGTCAAGCCCCGTGTGGGTCAGCGCCCGGTAGTTCCCAGGGGCGGATACGTCAATCCGGGCCGCCGTGGGTTTTGTGGCCGGGTTGCGGCGACCGGGGCAATCGTGGCCGGAATGCGCCTTGCCTGCCGGTGCCCCTGTCACTAAACTTGGTCCTGTTTGCGGCCTTTGAAATCACTAAGGAGGAGAATATGCACCGCGTGGCGATTTATGGTATCGAGGGGCACGAGGGCCTGATCCTGTCATCGGTGGCCCAGCGGGATGATGCGGTTGTGGCGGCGGTGGCTTCGGAAAACCCGGCCCGCTTCGACGAGGCGAAAGGCTACGATGCGATTACGGGTGAGACGAAGTTTTACGGCTCCTGGCAGGAGATCCTCGACAACGAGGACATCGACGTGCTCGGCATATGCAGCGAGACCGACCGGCACGTGGACGTGATAGTGGCGGCGGCCGAGCGCGGCATTCACGTGATGAGCGAAAAGCCCATTGCGCCGGAGAGCGCGGGGCTTGAGAAGATAAAGGCCGCCGTCGCGACCAGCGGCATTCACTTCAGCGCGTTACTGTCGATGCGGACCGCCCCCGGGTACGCCGCGATGCGGGATGCGGTGCGCTCCGGCGCCATAGGCAAGCCGGTGCTTCTCTTCGGCCAGAAATCCTACCGCCTCGGAGAGCGCCCCGAGTGGATGAAGTCGCGCAGCTCCTTCGGCGGAATAATACCCTACATCGGCTGTCATATGCTGGACCTCGCGATGTGGATTACGGGGCTTGACGTTATCGCCGTGTCGGCCGCACACGGAAACACCAGCAAACCCGAAGTGCGCGAGATGGAAGACCACGCGGCCGTCATCTTCAAGATGACCGACGGCGCGGACTTTGCACTGACGCTCGACTACCTCAGGCCCGCCGCCGCACCCACGCACGGCGACGACCGCCTGAGAATCGCCGGCTCCGACGGAGTCGTCGAGGTGAGAAGCGCGGACGCGGTTGCCCAGGTCATCACGGCCGCCGAAGGGCTGCGAGACCTCGATCTTCCCGAGAAAGTGAACCTCTTTTCGGACTTCCTCGACGCCATCGACGGCAAGACCACACACATAATCCAGCCGGAGGAGATCTTCCGCCTGACCGAGATACTCCTCGGCGCGCTTGAGGCGGCAGACACCGGAAAGCCCAGGGAAGTATGAAAGCCGCCGCGTAAGGAAATGGCAATGGGAAGCGATTCCCCGCAAAGATTTACCGACTGCGAGTCCTACCAGGAAGGCTCCCGCAACGCCTACTACAAGATTATCCCCAAGGGCACGATGGGAAACGTCGCCGCCGGCTACGTCGTCGTCGAGGGCCCCGAAACGACGCCCCCCAACGCACACACCCAGTGGGAGCAGGCGTACTTCATCATCGCAGGTTCCGGCACCCTCGTCCTGGACGGCAGGCCCCACCGCGTCGAGGCCGGTATGGTGGCGCGCATCCCGCTTGAGACCGAACACTACGTCGAGGTCGCCAGTGGAGAGCGCCTCGAATATATTTACGTAAACCGATTCTTGTGAGACCACTATGAGCAAAATGAAAATGGTTGTGGCTTCTGACGGCCTCGAGTATGAGTATGTCGACTTTGAGCACAACAGGGGCACAGTGGGCAAGAGGCGCATCGTTTTTGTGGGCGCCTCGTACAAGTTCGTCCACAAGGTGGTCAGGGATATGCTCTTGGTGGGCGGGTTCGACGACTGCGAGATCGTCCTTCTCGACATCGCGAAGAGGCCGCTTGAGGTCGTGGGCGACCTGTTGGAAAAGATGATCGCCCAGGCCGGCTCCAGGATGAGGGTGGTGCGGACTACCGACCGCGCCGAGGCCCTTGACGGCGCCGACATTGCGCTCCTTTCGATTACCGTCGGCGGTGTCGAGGCGGATATGAGGGCCGCCGAGGTCTGCCACAGGCACTCCATCCCCGTGACAATCGGCGACACGATGGGCCCGGCGGCGCTGGCGCGCAACCTCCGCACGCTGCCGGTGGTGCTTGAGATAGCGCGGGATATGGAGCGGTACTGCCCGAAGGCGGTGCTCATCAATTTCACCAATCCGCTAAGCTGCGTGACGGGTGTGGTCCTGCGGGAGACATCCATCCGCGCAATGGGGCTTTGTCACTCGGTCGAGGACCTGCTGACGTACTTCGGCCGCGTGTACGGCGTTTCAAGCAGCGACGTCGAGCTCGTCTCGGCCGGCGTCAACCATATGTCGTTTATCACGTCGATAAAGGTAAACGGCACCGAAAAGATCGACACGATCTGTGAGGATACGGCCGGGGACGCCGGCGGCGTGGTGGATTCGCTCCTGGGGCGCGTGGAATCGGCCGATATCCAGCGCGAGCTCTGCCGGGTTCTTGGCGCCTGGCCCTCAACGGGCGGTGAACACGCGGCGGAGTTTTTCCCCAGTTTCCTCGCACCGCGCCGCCGCAGGCAGCTCGGGCTCCACGTCAAGAAAATCCGGAAAAACCGCAAGCCCTTCCCCGCCGTGAAAGAGCCCTCGAAGGCGTTTCTTGAGTGGGCGTACGGACCTGGGCCCGTCGAGGATATGGCCCTTATGACCACCGAGCACGCACACGAACTTATGTGGGCGGTGCTCAAGGGGCGCTCCACGAGGCGCGTCGTGAACATCCTGAACAACGGCACCATCCCCGGCATCCGCGACGATGCCTGCGTCGAGATGTGGGCCACCGTCACGAGAAAAGGCTACCGCCGCGAGAAGGCGGTGCTGCCGACGGCGTGCCTGGCGCTTCTGGCGAACTGGACGGCCATCCACGAGCTAACCTACAAAGCGGCGCTGGAAGGCGACGCAGAGGCGGCGCGGCAGGCGCTTTTCCTCGACCCGCACGTGGTC
Source organism: Planctomycetota bacterium (assembly GCA_021160625.1). Taxonomy (GTDB): domain Bacteria; phylum Planctomycetota; class DG-23; order SLPQ01; family SLPQ01; genus JAGHCE01. The sequence goes on from JAGHCE010000271.1 coordinate 4,314, forward strand.
GACAAGGACGACATCGACAGCCTGCTGGCCGACTTCGCGGACCGTCTCTCCCCGTGGCTGCGGCA
>JAGHCE010000180.1 GCA_021160625.1 Planctomycetota bacterium
ACCTGCCTGGCTGTTGCCGGGGCTCCCCTGGGGACTGCCTCCTGATGGAGTCTGCCCGGATTCACCGGCGCCCACACTGGAGGAGGCCCCTGCGGATTCGGCGGCGTTTGCACCGGAAGAACCCTCTCCGGAAACTCCTTGGCCCTGAGAACCACTGCTTGCGGCCGGGCCCTCGCCCGGAGAACCGGCTGTGGCCTGTGCGGCCGGGCCCTCGCCGCCTTGGGGGGTGCCATCGGCACCCATTGCGGCGGCGGAAGGATCCTGACCCTGTGCGCCGGCAGAGGCGGATGAGGAACCGGCGGCGCCCGAATCCGGGGAGCTCCGCCCGGCGGCGCCAGCAGTCGCCGACCCCGACGATCCGGGTTCTCCCTGGAGGTTTCCGGTGCCGTTACCGGCCGAGGATCCGCCGGCCCGGTTGTCGCCGGAGGCGCTGTGGCCGGGCGCGGTGTCCTGGTCTGGACCTGCGGTTGTCTCGCGAGGAGCACCCTCGGCAGGAAAGACCCCTTCCTCGGAAGGCGGCTGGTGGAAGTCCCCTGAAGGCTGGGCACCGGCCTCGGGCTCGCCGTGGTCGAGATGGCTCTGGATAATGCCCCAGGCTTCCCTGTCCCGCTCGATCATATTGAGTATGTCCGAACGGGCGTTTGCAACGCGCGTGGGCGAGGCGGAATCCGAGGAGCCGAAAGCCTCGGAGGAAGTCTCCGCGCGCCTTTCGGGCATGCCGGATGCGGGTCGCTCGCTGCCGGGCAGGTCTGTAGAAACCTCTGGCGTTCCGGGCGGCGCCGCAGCCGCCGGACTTGCCAGCAGCGAAGAGGGCTTCCGGCCGACCTGGAATGTGTACGCGGCGGTGCGCGACGAGTTCGGCCGCCCAGAACGGTTATCAAGGGCCTCAAGGTAATAGGTTACGGTGTCCCCGGGACGCGCGCCCAGGAGCTTGGCAACGAGGACGCTCCGGCGCACTACATCCTTGCTGTCTCCCGGCAGAACGTACTCTTTCGTGTCGGCATTGTCCCGGCAGGTCTCGAAGTGGAAGACGAGCTTGGAAAGCCCGTAGTCGTCCGTGGCCTCGAACTTGAACGGCAGCGGCTGCTCCAGGGCCACGCGTGCACCGTTTTCAGGCCCTTCGAGCGAAACCCTGGGCGCCGCGTCGGCAAGCGCCGCAAGCTCATACCTGACGGGGCTCTGCGGCTCCAGGCCCTCGGCGTCGGTCAGAAGAACCAGGTAGTGCCCCGAGTGCGTGAGAGTGAAGGTCCCCGTCGCCTCGGCGCCTGCAACCGCAAGCCTTACTCGCTCGTCGGGTAGAATCTTCAGGGAGGCCTTCTGGAGGGCCTTGTTGCACGTGATTCGTATGGCGACTTCGCTGCCGACGGGGCCCTCGATATTGCCCCCCGCGATCTCGCGCGGCGGCAGATGGGTGTATGAGGGGCACTCAAGCGATGCCGTCACAGCCTCCACGACCGGCGGCACGAGGGCGGTGACACTGTAAGTAAGGGACACGGCGTCCTCGGCGCACACGCGGTACAGGATATCCGTTTCGACGTGGTCGAGCACACCCTTCCAGCGCTCTTTGAAAGGGTCCATCGGGACGCGCTGCCAGAGCTCGGCGTCCCTGGACCACTGTATGAAAGCCTCCTGCGGAATGACACCGCGTATCTGCGCCGCCACCTCGACATTGGTCCCCTGGACGACTCTCGTGTCGCCGGGCGTCACACTGTCGATGTGTGTCCTGGTAGGGGCGGCCACGGCGCTCCAGGGATTGACCAGCCGCACGAACGAGGTCCACATACTTTTGGAGGAAACGAGAGTGTATCCGAAAAAGAGCACCACCAGGACGACGAAAGCGTAGCCGAGCCGCACAAAGCGGACGGCGTCGAGACCCGCATCTATATCGACGCCCTCGAAATGCGCGGCGGCCTGGTGGCCCACGAGCGGTCCGACGCCTTTGCGGCGGCGGGTAAACGGCATCTGGAGGAAAGTCGTGAGGCTGCCCTTGAAATGGGGAAAGACCCGCTCCACGCGCATGGCGACGTATAGGCGGTTGACCGAGCGGCCAAGCGGCACAAGGAGACTTGAAAACAGGATGTAGAAACAGACGGCCAGCAGGACGGTGAAAGCAGCGACACGAGCGATGCGCCCAAGTGAGAAAGCATGATCCAGGATAACCGCCAGAAAGACCGAGCCGCCAGCGAAAATCGCCAGCAACAACCCGCCCTCAAGCAACGAGAGAAGCCGGACGTGTCTTGCGCCCCGGCGCAGCGTCTTCTGTATAAGTTTCTCGGCCCGCACTGTGACCTCCGGGTGGCCTACTACATTAAGTATATCCCGACACGCATTCAAAGGGAAGAACGACACCGTAACTGTCCCAAGGAATGTGCCGAGCGACGTAGGGCGCGGCTTGCCGCATACGGAATAAATACTGTAGGGGCGAGGCACGCCTCGCCCGCAGAGGGCCGGTTGATTGCCACGGGCAACGCCCGTGGCCCCCATAGCAAAAAGGGGTCGAAGACCCCCGGCAAGATTGACTTTTCGGGCGCGGGTCGTTATTCTTCTATTGGCGGGAGGAAATGATCAGGACAACTGTGTGGAGGGCCGCGCCGCGATGGCCGAGGACCTCGATGACATACTGAAGGGCTGGGACTACGACCCGACCGACGAGAAGGTCAACGTGCGCCTCGTCGTTGCCGCCGACGGGACGCAGAAGGTCCAGTTGCGGGTGCGCTTCGGAGTGCTGCAGATGCACGCCGACGGCACGCCCGAAGGCGGGGGCCAGTCGCAGCTCGACCGCATCAACCGCGACATTGCGGCGCATCGCGCGAGAAAAGGTTCCGATGACGGCTTCTCGATAAACGCGATGCAGACCGCCCAGGTCTCGCAGGAAATAATGGACTACTACCAGCGGCGCGTGTGCTTTTTCATCCTGGCCGACTATCGCCGGGCGATGCGCGACGCCGAGCACAACCTGGAACTTATGGCGGTATTGACCAAGTACAGCGTGGATCACAACACCGCCTTCAACCACGAACGCTACAGGGCGTTCGTGATGATGGACCGGGCACGGGCGGCGGCGATGCTTGCCGTGGAGCAGGACGACCTCGACCGGGCGGTCGGCGAAATCGACGAGACGGTTGCGGCCATCAGGGATTTCTACAAGGCGCATTCCAGGGAGGACCTCGTCGAGGACTCCAGGGAAATCGAGGTGTTGCAGGACCTCAGGGCCGACCTCAGAAAGGACTACAATATCCCCTTCTCGGATGCCGAGCGGGTGTTGGCTCTCAAAAAGGAACAGGCCAGGGCCATCGCCCACGAGGACTACGAGAAGGCGGCGCGATTGCGGGATGAAATCGAGAGACTGGAGAAACGTTTGAGCGGCTGATCTGCGGGTGCCGGCTACCTGCGCCAAGACCGCGAGGAAACGAGGAGAGAGGATTGTCGCGTCCAGGAGTTTTCGGCGGGCCCAGCGAAGAGCCCGAAAAGGTCGCTCGTCTTGCAGTGATGGAGCGCGAAGATGCGGCGCTCAACGCGCTCAGCGTCATCCCTTCCCCCGTTGTTATGCGACTCGCGATGGCAACGCTGGCCGGGATATTGCTGTTGGCCGCCCAGCACGGCGCCGTCTGGGCGTGGATGGCGGCGGTCTTCTTTATGCTCAGCGTCGCCGGTGCGCCCGGCGCCCTTGCCGCAGGCGCAGGGGCGATAGCGGCCACGATAGGCTATATGAGGATACTCGATTCCTCGGGACTGACCGGCATCTTCTGGGCGCTGTTGCTTTTCCACGCGGCGGGAGGTGCGGTGGGAGGGGCGCTTATCGCGGAGATTTGGAGGAAACTCCCTCCGCAGGCGTTTGCGTTTGTGGCGGCGCTGCTGCCGGCCGGACTTGAACATCTGGGTTCGTTCGTCTCGACCGGCAACCTCACGTCGACCGCCCTGACGCAGTATGCACATCCTGCGGTAGTGAAGATTGCGCGCCTGGGCGGCCTGGCGGCCGTGACATACGTGATATTCCTCTTCGGCGGGGCAGTCGCAGCGGCCCTGCGGCACAAGCGCGACGGCCGTACGGCCGCAACGTCGGCCTTACCTGCTCTCGCGTTGGTAATCCTGGCTCTCATCTACGGCGCGGCAAGCGGTTCCGCAACCGACAGGTGGCTTTTCGCGGCCGCGTTATCACCCAACAGCCGGACGACCCGTCTCAAGCACCTGTACGCACAGAAGGTCTACGACAAGGACGCCTGGACGCAGTACACGGGCGACCTGACAAAAACGATGCAACGGGTTGCGGAAACCGCCGAGGTAGCCACGGCTATAAGTCGCATTGGCTCGACCAGGCATCTCAACCTGCTCGTCCTGCCGGAAGCCGACGTGGTGCTGAGCCTGCAGGCAAGGCCCATCTTCCTGAAGCAGCTTGAAGCAATAACCAGGGCCGCGCGGTGCGTCCAGGTCGCCGCATTTTACGACTTGGAAAAAGACACGAGCGCAGGCGTAATCAGCGGCACAAAGGGGGCCATCGGCACAGTCCACGCTCGACGCCATTTCGTGCCCGGCGTGGATGATGAGTTTTTCGCCGACCGGATCGCAGTGCCGGGTAACACCCTACCACTGGCCAGCGAGACCGTTGCTGGAAGAATCGGAGTCATCCTGTCACTTGACGGTAACTTTTTTGACAGCTTCAAATCGATAGCCCGAAGCGGCGGGCAGCTCGTGTGCGTGTGCGGCCTTGACGACGAGACTGTTCCGCAGACGTCGGTGAGGCTCTTGGTTTTTAACGCGGCGATGTCAGGCCTGGGCGTAGTGCGTTCCGTGCGAAACGGCTCCCTGATGGCGATAAGTCCGGACGGGGAAATAATCGCGGAGAGGCAAACCCGCAAGGATATCGACGTCACCCTTAAGGCTCGTGTGCCGCTGGGCAACGCAAAGACACTTTTCCTCCACATCGGAAACGTGCTTGCATGGCTGGCGCTTCTGGGCGGGTTCGCCGCCGGGCTCTACGCCTCCAGCCTTGAGCAACAGCCCGAGATGCTCTTCCAGCGGGAAAAGAAACCGCCGTCTTCCGGCCCCTCCGGCCCCATTACCTACAAGACCGGCGGCGGTATGGAACAGGTGTAAGGCCGCACAGCGCGGCGCCTGCCCCACGCCGGTGCAACAGAAGTGCGTCCCCGGATACGGATCAGCCCTCGTTTAGGATCCGCACCAGGCCGACGAGCTCCAACATCGACCGGATTTCAAAATCGGGAACCGTCTGAAAACTGTGCCCCTGGGGGGCATAAAGGACCGTTATTGCCCCCGCCGCGTGACCTACCAGGATGTCAAACTCGTAGTCGCCCACCATAATGCACTGCTCCGCATCAACACCCACAATCCCGGAGACCTTGTGCAAACCGTCGGGGTTGGGTTTCGGAAGCGAATCCTCGCGGGTCACGATCGCGTCAAAGTGAAGGTCATGCTTTTCGAGGACTATGTCGACCGGGACGCGGCAGTTCCTGGTGAGAATGGCGGTCTTGAGCCCCGCAGCCCGAAGAGCACCGAGCGTCTCGGCAACGCCTTCGTTCAAGCGAGAGTCGTGCGCGGCCCGAAGCTCATGCCTCAAAAGGATTGCCTCCGCTCCGGCACGCTCGGCACCGTCCAGAGCCAGGACGGATTCCAACAGCGGCCTGTCGCCGGCCACTCCAATCTCGGCCTTGATCAAGGAGAAATCCAACACGGGCACGGTAATAGTCCCGTCCATATCGAAAACAACCGCTTTTATGACGCTTTTCATATGCAACCTCCGACGAAGGTGGTATTCTCTTCAGACGCGCGCCTCGACGCAAGATTTCCTTATTTGCTGGGTTTCCCTTCCGCCTTACCGCCAGCCGCGGACGCAGGCCATCGTGTCCGCCCGGCGCCCCGGCCTGCCAAGGAGTCTGGCAGACGGGGGCATCTGCGGCTAAGATGGTACGAGGGTACGCTTTAGCGCACGCGGAGTATAATCCGCACGGCGGGGCAAGACCTGCCGTGGCACAAGTATCGCTTGCAGGGGCGAGGCATTGCCTCGCTCGCGGAAGGTCAGACGATCGCCACGGGCAGCGCCCGTGGCCAATGTGGGGTGGCCCTCCACGGCGGGTAAACTTTCGCCCACGCGATATAAACGATGGCGGACAAGAATGTCCACCCTTGTATTATGTTTATGGAGCTGATAGAAAGTAGTTATGTAGGGCTGATGGCGGCCCCCGCGGGGGCCGCCATCAGCCCTACATAACTACTTTCTATCAGCTCCATAAA
>JAGHCE010000147.1 GCA_021160625.1 Planctomycetota bacterium
AACGGCGTCAGTGCGACCCGGAGTTCGAGGAACTCTGGTCGAATGCGGTCTGGATATTCCTGGAAGCGGTTTGCCGCCTGGACCTGGCGAAGCGCCCCGGCCGGCTTGTTCAGAAACTCGTGAACGACACGGCTTCAGGGTTAGGCACCGCGTATCGCCGGGCTCGGGACCGGGCCGCCGTTGAAATCCCAACCGACCCCAGCCTGCTCGAGGCCTTGGCCGGGGCGCTTCGCCAGGTCCAGGCGGCAAACCGCTTCCAGGAATATCCAGACCGCATTCGACCAGAGTTCCTCGAACTCCGGGTCGCACTGACGCCGTTTGATGCAGAGGGACTTGAGACCAGGCCAGAAGACGACGAGAAGAATCGTCCGCCAACGGTGATCACCGTCCGCGGCATGCGCCGCCAGGATTGGCTGCAGCACTTCGTCCTTCTGCGGGTCCTGCGAGGAACCGGCCCGCATGAAGCCGATCACATCGCCCCACGTGGAGAAGTCCCTCAGGAGCGGATGTTCCCTTTGCAGTTGCTCAAGAAGCGACCGGTACTCCTCGCCCTCGATTCCCCACTCAAGCTCTTGACGCTCCCTGTCCTTAGGAAGTACTGCTATGACGCCCTGCCTTTCCGGCCGGGCGTCTGGCGCCTCACTGAGGACCGATGTTTGGCGTCAATGCGCTCTGATAAGTTGTTGGGGTAGAAGCTACCCTTGTGGTTGCCTGGTTTTCCCCTCCACTTCTTCAGCCCTTATTCGAAGCACATTCAGAGTTCGGCATCGTGGCCGATAGCAGACGACAGACGCGTGGAACTCCCCGGTCATCGTTGCTTGGAGTTCGCCGCGGCGAATGGTCAGGCCGTCGTCGCCGACCTTGGCGAGTAAGATGCCGCAACTTGAACAGCGCCATTCACGTTCCATTTCCGGACCCCCTTTCTGCGCCTTCGGGCGCAAAGAAAAACCCTTGGGGGGAGGTCCGACGAGCAGTACTCCCAGGGGGCAACCACCGGGTTCCAACCAGGTGTTACTTCGCGGGTAGAGGTCCCGTCGGACTTTCCAACCCGATAGAATTGGATGGTGTAGATGGTGGCGCAGAAAGGAGTTACGCAAGCGACAATCGGCGCAGAAGGGAATCAGCCAAGGCGAGAACCAACGTCGTCCACAACCTTGTCATCGAGGCGGTGCAGCTTGGCAAGTTGCAGAGAGATGCCGGTTTCTACAGATGATTCGAAGCTTAGTGGAGGTAGGATATCCCGGTTGAGATTGGCTTTGGCGAACTTCTTTGTCCGAATGTCGGAGACAAGAGAGCGCACTTTTCGCAGGAGTTTTGTCGCGGCCCGCTGGTCCTTTCCCATTGTAGCGAAGTCGTTGGGATAGACCTGCTCCATGACGTCTTTCAGCAATACGGGTTTGGGATGTTGGAAGCAAATCAAGCGCATGAACTGCATCTGGTACGTTGGGCTGCCATCCTCGCGCATCGCAAACTGGACCTTGCCATCGTGCTCGCCATCCGTCTTCGTGCTCATCCAGAAAGAACGGTCTTTCGTGGTCCATACTTTTGCAGTCGTATGTTCTGTGGGGTCGGGCCATTCCTTGATGGCTGTCTGTTCGACCTCTTCGGCAATTTCCAAGCCAATACCGTCGGAGTCTTCCTTCGGATCCAGTGCCTCCTTCCACCGCTCGCCGCGCCGGTATGTCGTGATTGCCTGAATCGTTGCCTGCGGCAATGGCCGGTCGCAATCCGTGCAGCGGTATTCACCTTCTTCCTTCAGTGCGTCCTCGTATTCGGAACACAGCACCGCCATTCTGCAATGGGGGCACTCGATCATTTCTTCGCCCAGGAGCACACCATCCTGCGCGAGCATTTCCAACACAGAGGTCACCCGGTTCGGGTCAATCCCCAGGAAGCTTGCGACGTCAGCGACTCTTATGACCTCCGCCGTGCCCATTTCATGCAGCCGCTCATCAACCTGCTCGATAACGCGCGCGAGGTCGGGGTACCGCTCAGCTAAGCTCACGCACTCTGTGAAGTACATATCTCACCACTTCCTCGCTGTTCGGGGTCGGAAAATTGATGCGCGACTTGTCGCCAACGATGAACATATGAACGTCGCTTTTCAAAGGGTTGATAACGGGACCCGGCTGCTTGCCGGGCAGCCAGTAGAAGTTGCCGAGATGGCCGACTCCCTTGTCTCGAACGCTGCTCATCGCATCGTCGATAACGGTTTCGCCAAGGACGCTGTCACGAGGACTCGGACTGCTTGCAGATATGCCGCGTCCCCGTAGCGTCCGATAGTGAATCCCGTGTGATCTGGCTTCCGGGCTGCCGTCCTCCTCGAGCTCGTGCAGATTTCGAATGGCCTGCCGAATGTCGACCGGTGAAAACTGAGTGATGTCCAACCAGTGGCCAATAAGCCCGAAGAACTCTTCGGCCACGTCTTCGTAGTGCGTGTTGCTGGACAACTGCGTGATCTGCAGCATCGCGGTATTGGCGTTCAGGTTCCATTCAAATGCCACGAGCATACGCGACAGATGATGCGCATAGGCCCTCAGGGTGATCAGGGTGCCGTTCTCAGTCTGCCTTCGCTCATCGTGTTCGGGCATTCGTTCGGTGTATTCCCGCTTCTGGACGGCGGTAATTCGCAGGGTCCCGTCAGAATGCATGATTGAGGACAACGTCAGCTCTTCGGGCAGTACGAGGGGCAGATGGGAATTGTATAGATCACCTACCCCGTGGTTCTCCAAGTGTTGCCGGAGACGCTCGCCATCTTTCCATAACTGCAAATCGCTCCAGGGGCCGTTGTAGAGGATCACGTGCTGCTTTCCCCATGGAGCCACGGAATCAAGGAAGTGTACCACGCCTTCGTACGTAACGTCGCCGGCATCAAGGGCCTCTTGCAGCCTGTCGCGCAGGTCGGGCTTCGTACCCGACACCGGCAATTCGCGTTGCCGCAAGAAGTCCTGAATATAGGTCTTCTTGAGAGCGAGCACCAAGTCGATCAGGACCTGCTGCTTCTCTTTTGTGTACGCGGGTGCCTCCAGCAATGTGATTGGTGTCATGATCGCCAATATCCTTTCTGCAAATGTCCTCGCCGGGCATTGGTGTTGAACTTCAACTCAAGCCCTCTGCGAAAAAAAAAGAGTCAGAATCCGAAGGTGCCCTGTCCCGTGGCCGCGTCCCTGGACTCGTAGAGCCTCTTGTGCTCATCCACGTACAGCAGGTTGAGCTGTTCAAGGCGCACCACCAGCGCGGATATCGTGACCTCAAACTTGTCTTTGAGTTGGTACAGACTGGGCCACTGCGTTCGGTCGATCTTCGTCGCCTCTTCACGCACGAGTTCCGCAGGCATAGAAAGAGCCGCGGCGTATCGGTTGACGGCCCGCGCCTCGTCGGGTTCATCTGCACGCGCGTGCATCTTCCGCAGCAACTCGCGACCCTCCTCGTTTGCCCAGAGCATCCTGATGATGGCCACGTCACCTGCGGGAGAATTCCTATAAGCGAAAGGCCCGTCGTCGTCGACCTGGAAAAGCATAGAATGGTCGAGCGATGCCTTGTCGATGAACAGATCCCAGTGGCCCATTTCGTGGCCCTTGGTGGAGCGCTCCAGGCCGGGTTTCTTTGCGAAGACATCCTTGTGCTTCTCATTGAGAACGATGAGCCGCCTTTCCGGAAGCAGACCGCCGAGAATCCTCTCGCCGGGCAGTTCGTCGATGGGTTCCCACAGGAAATCCAGGCTAAGCACCTTCTCAGCGATGAGGTCTATGGGAATCGGCAACGAGATTGGCCGGTCCGAGTCGCGCTGAAACTCGGCAAGCCGTTGCATCGCGATCTCTTCAATCTCCTGATTCCGCCAGAACCTCACGGATTCCCTTTCCTTCGCTTGAGCTCTTCGAGCAGCTCCCTCCAGTCCTCATCCTTCAGGTCTACATCGAAGGCCGACCTGTAGAAGGCGCGCGCGGCCTCGTTCTCTCTCAGAGTCTCACCGAGATTGGGCGGAACCTTGCCCGCAAGAGTGATGAGCTCGTAAGCATCCGCTTCCAGGACCTTGGCCAGCTGCTGGATGACCGCCACCGAAGGAGGCGGCGTCTTGCCATTCTCGATCTTGCTGAGGTAGGTGAAGTCAAAGCCGCGATGTTCCTTGCGTTGCAGGCGCGCGGCTACCCTCTCGGCCAACTCGCGCTGGGTAAGGTTCTTGGCCTTGCGCAGTTGCCGGAGCCTCTTTCCGAAGATGTTTTCGTGGGACATGATGCATATTATATCAAGGTTGGGTTGAACTTCAACACCATAATTTATGATTTTCGTGTCCCCGCCCTTGTCCCAAAAGCCCCTTTGTGTAATTGAGGCCCTTTTGTTAACAGGAGGCGGGATGGCGAAAAACGGGACGGCATTGAGGGAAATAGCGGCGATCCTGGCAGGGGGCTACCTCAGGCTTGCGGGGAAGGCCCGGCATGAAGCGGCGGAGACCACCTCGGAAAACTCTCGGAATTCCTCCGGAATTGCCTTGATGGGTGCCGCGGAAAACGGCTTCATGTGTGTGCGTGAGGTGGAAAACCGAGTAGGAGGCCAGTATGACCATAGCAGCCGAGATCAACGCCCTGCGGCAGATGAGTACGCCGGAGCTGAAGGCCAAGTACCGCGAGGTATTTTCCGAGGAGCCGCGCTCGAACAACAGAGACTTCCTCTGGAAGCGAATCGCCTGGCGCATACAGGAACTGGCCTTCGGCGGCCTCTCCGAACGCGCAAAGGCCCGCGCGAAGGAACTGGCCAATATCGCCGACATCCGCATACGAGCGCCCAGGGGAGCCTTCGATAACCTCCCCTGCCCGCTCGCGCCGACACGCGTAAAGGAAAAGAGACTGCCCATGCCCGGCACGGTCCTCGTACGGAAGTACAAGGGGCAGCGCGTGGAGGTCGAGGTCCTTGAGAAGGGCTTTGCCTACGCGGGGCGCACCTACAGGTCGCTTTCCGCGGTTGCGCGCGCCGTGACGGGCTCCCACTGGAACGGACGTCTATTCTTCGGCTTGAGCGGCAAAAAATGACGGTAGTCAGAGACAGACCCAAAAGGCCCAAAGAGACAAAGACACCGGTCGTCCGCTGCGCCATCTACACGAGGAAGTCCACCGACGAGGGCCTCGACCAGGAGTTCAACACACTCGACGCCCAGAGGGAAGCCGCCCAAGCCTATATTGCAAGCCAGCGCGGGCGCGGGTGGCTCGCCCTTGCGGAGCGCTACGACGACGGCGGCTTTACAGGCGCCAACACAGACCGCCCTGCCCTCGCCCGGCTCATCGACGACATCGAGGCCGGCAAGGTCGACTGCGTGGTGGTCTACAAGGTCGACCGCCTCTCGCGGTCGATACTCGACTTCTCGCGCCTTATCGAGTTCTTCGACGCGCATTCAATAGACTTCGTCTCGGTGACCCAGAGCTTCAACACCGCCGAGTCTACGGGCCGACTCATGCTCAACATCCTTCTCTCGTTCGCCCAGTACGAGCGCGAGATAATTGCCGAGCGAACGCGAGACAAGGTCCGCGCCGCCAGGCGCAAGGGCAAGTGGACCGGCGGCTGGCCACCGCTGGGCTACGA